>CADBRY010000052.1 GCA_902797195.1 uncultured Eubacteriales bacterium | reverse complement strand
GAGATCTTCGCCATAGTGCTTCAGATAGCGGCGATGATAATGCTGGTATTTGAGGATCAGCTGGTATTCTGGGCATGCGTGGTAATTATAGCTGCGGCTGTGATCGTATACGCCGTCCAGAAGAAGAGAGGCAAGATAAGAACAGTGGTAACTCTCGGAGAGGATGAAGTTCTCTTTGATGAGAAGTTCCCGCCTCTTCCCGGATCGGAAGCAGAGAAGAAGCTTAAAGGTTGATCTGTAAAGGCAACGGATCGAGCCGATCGAGAGGCTGACCGTTAAAACAACGCATAATTTTAAAAAAGAGACCGCGGCATATGTGATCTAAAGTCACAGGGGGGTGTGCCCGGTTTCTTTTAACTTCCGCTTATGAACTGCCCAAATCTACGATTTGGCGCGCAGTTCAAACGCGAGAATCACAGCGCTTCAGCGCGTGGCGATTCTTCCGCTTATGAACTGTCACAGCCCCACGCGCCTGCACAGCTTGGCGATCACGCAGCCTTCGCACTTGGGATTCCGTGCGGTGCAGCAGTTTCTTCCGTGGAATATCAGGCTGTGATGAGCCTCCGTCCATCGGTCTTCAGGCAGGATATCCATCAGTGCATACTCAGTCTTGAGCACATCTTTTTCACTGGCCAGACCGATGCGGTTGGATACTCTGAATACGTGAGTGTCGACGGCGATCCGCTGATGTCCAAAGCCTACGGACAGTACCACGTTTGCCGTCTTTCGTCCCACTCCCGGAAGGGCGACCAGAGCGTCGTAATCCTCAGGAACCTCTCCCTCGTATTTATCCACCAGTTCCCGCGACAGGTTGATGATGTTGCGGGACTTTGTTTTATACATGCCGATGGTCTTGATTATTTCGATCACGTCGTCCTGATCTGCGTCAGCCATTGCCTTTGCATCGGGATATTTCTCGAACAAGGTCCCGGAAACCTTGTTGACGCTCACGTCCGTGGTCTGCGCCGAAAGGGTGACGGCAATGAGCAGCTCAAAAATACTCTGATGTTCCAGGGCGCATCCGGCAAGGGGATATTCCTCCCGGAGCAGATCCAGGATCTTGGAAACATTTTTCTTACTCAGTTTCTTAGTGTTATTCATAGGTGGATTATACACCACAGTCCGCCTCAAATTGTCCCTAAAAGGGGATTTTTTAAAGTTTTTACACAAGGAATTGGAAATAAATGATAGCAACAAATACTTCCAATCAATTGAGAAAAGCCATGCCCTGTGATACAATCGAGGCGTACGAATAAGCGGCGGTAGGGAGCCGGAAAATCGACAGAAAGGAATTGCGTATAGTTTCCCTATGAACTTAATGCACGAGGTGATGAAATGTATAAAATAGGAACATTCAACAAAATCTCTCCGGTAGGATTGGACAGACTTACCGAAAACTATGCTCTGGTAGAGGATCAGAATGAAGCCAACGGAATTATCCTGAGAAGCTACGACATGCATGAAATGGATTTTTCCGATAACCTGCTTGCCATCGGACGTGCAGGGGCCGGCACAAACAACATCCCGGTAGATAAATGTACAGAACTTGGGATCGTGGTTTTCAACGCACCGGGAGCCAACGCAAACGCGGTAAAGGAACTGTGTCTTGCCGGAATGTTCATGGCAGCAAGAAATATACCCGCAGGCCTGGCCTGGGCTAAGACCCTCGTGGGAAGCCAGGAAGTAGGGAAGCAGATCGAAAAGGGCAAGGGCCAGTTTGCCGGCACTGAGATCATGGGCAAAACCCTTGGAATAATCGGCCTTGGAGCCATCGGCGTCCTCGTGGCAAACGCTGCTGAAGCTCTGGGAATGAGCGTCATCGGATACGATGCTTTCTTAAGCGAAAAATCCAAAAAAGCCCTTTCACCTTCGGTGAAAATAGTGGACAAACTGGAAGACCTTTATCCTGAGTGCGACTACATTTCCATCCACGTTCCGGCCAATGATGCCACCAAGGGAATGATGAACGCGGAAGCATTTGCACAGATGAAGGATGGAGTAACATTCCTGAACTTCTCAAGAGATAAACTCATGAACGACGATGACCTGCTTGCTGCAATAGACAGCGGCAAGGTTGCAAAATACGTTACGGACTTTGCAGATGACAAGGTCCTCAACGCGGACAAGGAACAGATCATAGTCCTGCCTCACCTGGGAGCATCCTCTGCGGAAGCTGAAGACAACTGCGCAACCATGGCAGTGGATCAGGTAATGGATTATCTGGAGAACGGAAACATCGTCAACTCAGTCAACTTCCCGGCAGTATCACTGGGCGCACGCAAAGGCAACAGGATCTGCGTCATCGCAAAGGCTGATGCGGGTGCTATGGACAAAGTCGTAGAGGCATATCCGGGAGCCGAGGTCGTCTGCGAGACCAAGGGTGACTACACCTACGTCCTGGCAGAAACATCCGATGACATAGATGGATCAAAGATCTCCGGCGAAGGCATCATCAGAGTTCGCGTAATAAGCTGACAGTAAAAATACAAACGTAACAATAACAACATTCAACTGATTTTGGAGGTAACAAAAATGAGCAAAGAAAGAGCGTATAACTTCTCGGCAGGTCCGTCCATGCTTCCACTTCCCGTTCTTGAGGATGTGCAGGCAAATCTTCTCAACTACAAGGGCTGCGGCGAATCAGTTCTGGAGATGAGCCACAGATCGGCGGAGTTCAAGGAGATCCTTGCAGATGCTGAAAAATCTCTGAGAGATATTATGAATATTCCCGACAACTACAAAGTTGTCTTCGTTCAGGGCGGAGGCACGCTCCAGTTTGCCATGGTGCCAATGAATCTGGCTGTAAAGAGCGGCAAGATCGACTTTGTCGTTACGGGCCAGTGGGCAAAAAAAGCCTACAAGGAAGCTGAGAAGCTGGGCTTTGACGCCAAGGTCATCGCATCATCCGAGGACGATGTTTACACATGGATCCCCAAGATCACCAAGGACGACATTCGTCCCGATGCCGACTACGTGCACATCTGCTTCAACAACACCATCTATGGAACTCACTATCCATATATCCCGGACACGGGAGACATTCCTCTCGTTGCAGACATGTCATCCTGCATACTCTCCGAGGAGATCGATGTTACCAAGTTCGGCATCATCTGGGCCGGAGTCCAGAAGAACGTTGCGCCTGCCGGAATCGCCGTTGCAATAATCCGTGAGGACCTTCTGGGCAAGGCGCCTGCAGACATCCCCACATACCTGGATTACAACGTTCATGTTGAAAAAGATTCGGCTTACAACACCCCCAACACATTCTCCATCTATGTGTCAGGTGAAGTCTTCAAGTACATCAAGAGCATCGGCGGTGTTGCGGAAATGCACAGAAGAGATGTTGCAAAGGCAACCAAGCTCTACGACTATATCGATAACAGCGATTACTATCGCTGCCCCGTTAACAAGGAAGACCGTTCACTCATGAACGTTGTCTTTGTAATAGGGGATGAAGCTGTTGAGAAGAAATTCGTTTCGGAAGCCAAGGCGGCGGGACTCCACAACCTTGGAGGACACAGAACCGTCGGCGGCATGAGAGCAAGCATCTACAACGCAATGCCCGAAGAGGGAATAGATGCTCTGATCGAATTCATGGAGAAATTCAAGGCGGAGAATAAATGATGAAATCGGTCGACAGATCATTCATCAAAAGAATCATAATATGCATAGCGGCGCTGTTCCTGATGGGAGCAGTGCCGTCTTTTGCTACGCCCGATGAGATAACGGAAGACGGGAGCACAGGGTTCACCGTACTTCCCGCCGTGGATGTTGATTACAATGAGGTCCCCAAGCTGGACGCTAAATCCGCAGTCATAATGGATCTGGGAAGCGGCGGGATCCTCTACGAGAAAAAAGCGGACAGCGTAAGAGAGCCCGCAAGTCTTACAAAAATTCTTACGGCTCTCATAGTGCTGGAGAATATGGATCTCGATGAAGAGGTAACCATTCGTGAGGACATCGAGATCGAAGGAAGCATAATCGGACTTGTTCCCGGAGAAAAACTCACGGTGGAAGAACTGCTCTACGGCATGATGCTGGAATCGGGAAACGATGCCGCAGAGGCTTTGGCAATAGCCTGTGACGGCGGCATTGGTGAGTTCGCGGAGCATATGAACGAGCGTGCCAGCGAGTGCGGCGCCACAAATTCAAATTTCAAAAACCCCAACGGGCTCAATGAAGATCCCTCAAGGATCAACAAAACCACGGCCAGGGACATGGCCTACATTTCGGCGGAGGCTATGGACAATGAGAAGTTCAGAGAAATAGTCTCCACAAGAAAATATACGATCCCCGCCACCAATAAATCGGACGCAAGGGAATTGAGGAATACCAACCTCTGCCTTTGGGCCAAGTCAATGACGGTGGAGATCGACGGCAAAGAAACTCCCCTTAAATACGAGGGGTGCAACGGCATCAAAACTGGAATGACCAGTGACGCCGGACATTGCTTTATCGGCAGTGCGGAAAGAGACGGAACGAAGTTTCTCGTACTGTCCATGGGAGCGGAGGAGGATCTGCAGAGGTTCACCGATGCCATCAAACTTTGGGATTTTGCCTTTGATAAGTTCGGAACATACACAGTCATATCCGCGGGAGAAAGCGCAGGCCTTCAGAGAGTGGAGCGAGGCTCCGTCAGGAAGGTCAAGCTGGTTGCCAAAAACGATCTTACAATAACCGTAGACAAAGACAGCAGGGAAGACCCGGGGATAACAAGAGAGCTGTTTTTATACGAGGAAAAACTCGCCGCGCCGGTGAAAAAGGATACGGTGGTGGGCAATGTTGTCGCCATCGACACCAACGGAAGGATCGTAGGCGAGCAGAAGATATATACCGCAGAAAATGTTGCCGAGGGTGGTCCCCTTTCCTATGTGGGTATCGAAGACAGAGAAGCACCCTTTGTGATCGGCGGAGCAGGATTGCTTTTGCTTATTATAATAATCGTCGCCATAGCCAAAAAAGTCGGAAGGAAGAAGGACAAACGGATCAAGCAGGATGATATGCGTTCCCAGCTTGTGAAGATGAGAATGGCCGGCGAGGGAATGACTCCCATGGAGTGGAGCGAGCTTACCGGTGACCCAAAGGAGACGCCTATACCTCAGGGACCCAGCAGGCTTACGGATGAAGAATTCGAAGAGCTGAATGCGCCGGAGATAACAAGATCAAACAAGACCGGCGGCGAGGCGTCAAGACCAGAGACCGTGGATCCCAACAAGCCCATGAGACACGGACGTCTTACCCAGCAGGAGCTTGAAGACCTTCTGGCGGGAAAAATGATCGGAGGCGAGACCGAGAACAAGGAGGAAGGATCCGGAAGAAGGGGACGCCGCCGCAGAAGAAAAAAGTAGCAGGTCGCCAAGGGGAATAAAAAAGTAGCAGGTCGCCAAGGGGAAGAAGATGTTTGATATCAAGGAACAACTTAAGAACCTGCCCGATTGCCCGGGAGTCTACATGCACAAAGACAGCCTGGGCAACATTATTTATGTGGGCAAGGCCATCTCCCTGCGAAACAGAGTGCGCCAGTATTTTCAGTCCTCCAGGAACATGGACCCCAAGGTCCGCAGCATGGTCTCCCAGATCGCTGAGTTCGAGTACATCACAGCGGGAAGCGAAGTGGAAGCCCTGATCCTGGAGTGCAACCTCATCAAAAAATACCGCCCAAAGTACAACATACTTCTGCGTGACGACAAAACATATCCGTACATAAAAATAACAAATGAACAATGGCCCAGAATAATCAAGACCCGGCAGATAAGAAAGGACGGAGGCAGATACTTCGGGCCATATTCCGATGCAGGAGCTGTTAATCGGATCGTGGATCTTTTGAACAGCACCTTTGCATTGAAACGGTGCTCGGCCGTTGCCTTTCCAAAAGGATTCCGGCCCTGTCTAAACTATCATATAAACCAGTGCAGGGGGATATGCGACGGCAGTGTGGATCCGGATGAATATGGAAAGGCAATAGAAGGTGCCGCGGACTTTCTCAGAGGCCACAGCAGGGAACTGACGAAGACTCTCAAGGAAAAAATGCAGGCCGCATCCGACGCAATGAACTATGAGGAAGCGGCGGTTTACAGAGATCATCTTGAAGCGGCCAAGGCCCTCCTTGAGACCCAGAGAGTCGCCATGATAAACAGCAAGGAAGCGGACGTGGTCATTCCCATAAAAAGCGAGGGAGGATCTTACGTGGCTGTCTTCTTTGTCCGGGAAGGAAAGCTGGTTGGACGGGAGAGCTTTGAGATAGATGCGGACAATGCCATCGACAAAGGCGGCGCCGCCTCCATGCTGGGAGCTTTTCTCAAACAGCACTATAGCAGGATGACGGACATCCCCAAAGAGATACTTCTGAGCGTGATGCCCGATGACGGAGAGATGCTGCAGGAATTTCTAACATCTCAAGCGGGCCATTCTGTTGTGCTTACCAGGCCCCAGAGAGGGGAGAAAAGGGCCCTTGTTGAACTTGCGAAAAAAGACGCGGCGGAGATGACCAGGACCATCGACGAGAGAGCAAAGAGCGCAAGGGACCGCCGTGAAAGCCTTGGAAGGCAGATACACCAGGTGCTGGCTGAAATGGGCGTCGCCGGTGACTACGACGGCCGTGAG
>CADBRY010000051.1 GCA_902797195.1 uncultured Eubacteriales bacterium | reverse complement strand
CTGCATGTACGGAGCCATCGACAGAAAAAAGGAGACCGTGGATGTAAAACGCAACAGATGCGTGGGATGCGGAGTATGCGTATCCGCCTGTCCCGCGGGAAAACTCTCCTTAAGCCTATAGACAGCAAAGGTAAAATATGGAAAAAATAAAACTGCCCCATAACCACGATGACAATGCGGAAAAACTTCTTGAGAGCATGCCTAAGGAAGACGACATCCAAACCGTGGCAGGGCTTATGAAGCAGTTGGGTGACCCCAGCAGGCTGAGGATATTCTGGATCCTCTGCCACGTTGAAGAATGTGTGATAGATATCGCCGCCATGACAGGTATGAGCAGCCCGGCTGTTTCTCATCATCTCAGAATCCTGAAAAGCGGAGATCTTATAACGTCCAGAAGGGACGGCAAAGAAATGTATTACAGGCTGGCGGACACACCTATCGCCAGAAGACTGCATCATGCACTTGAGGATGTGATGGAGGTTTCCTGTCCATCGGATCGTTGATGCAAAGGCAATATATAACATAGGAAATATATAGGGAGGAACCTATGGATAGAAACAGGCCCAAGGGAAGAAAAGTAACCCATTCCGGAGGCACCGGAGTTGGAAAGACCGGCGGTGGACTTGGTACAGGCAAAGTCGGCAGCGGCGGCTTTTTTGGAGGAGGAAGCTCATCCGGAGGCTCCTCACACCATAGTGAGGGATCAGGCGGCAGCCATCATTCCGGCGGTTCCATGTCCGGCGGACACTATTCCGGCGGTTCTGCCTCGGGAGGAGGCTTTGCCAGATCCCGAGGAGGGAAGCTGTCGATACTTGCTGTTCTGGCAGCTCTTTTATTTGGAGGAGGCGGAATGGCCGTATCCAATATGGGAGATTCCGTTGATTATCAGGAAGCCATGCAGCAGGGTGGAGGCACCTACAGCGGATGGACCATGGAGGACAGCTCCGCAGGCAATACGGGCGTGCTGAACACCAGTGTGTCTTCTGAGGCCAGGGAAAAGTTTACCACAATAAAAGGCGACGGAAGCGACAGATCCACCATCATGGTATATATGTGCGGAACGGATCTTGAATCCAGATCCGCCATGGCCACAAACGATCTCAACGAGATGATAAGCGCCTCTGTGGGAAACAAGGTGAATCTCATCGTATATACGGGCGGATGCAGGAGCTGGAGAAACAGCCTTATAAGCAGCGGACGAAACCAGATATGGCAGATCAAAGACGGCAACATAACCAGCCTTGTGGACAATGCGGGAAATGGTGCAATGACGGATCCCGCGACACTTTCATCCTTCATAAAATGGACTGCCCAGAAGTATCCCGCCAACAGGATGAATCTTATTTTCTGGGATCATGGGGGCGGCTCCATCACAGGATACGGCTATGACGAAAAATTCCCGGGCAAAGGATCAATGACCATAGCGGGTATCGACAAGGCTCTCAAGGATGGGGGCATAAAATATGACTTTATCGGTTTCGACACTTGTCTGATGGCCACAGCCGAGACGGCTCTTGTGGCCGGCAAATACGCCGACTACATGATAGGCAGCGAAGAGACGGAACCGGGAATCGGCTGGTACTACACAAACTGGCTCAATGCTCTGAACAAAGACACATCCATGGCAACACTGGATATAGGCAAGATCATCGTGGATGACTTTACAAGCCAGTGTGCAAAACGCTGTCCGGGACAGTCAACCACCCTGTCTGTGGTGGACCTTGCAGAACTGACCCAGACCCTTCCCGATAAGCTGAATGATTTCGCCCAGGAAGCCGCAGGAAAGATCAGCGGTGGACAGTACAGGGAAGTTGCCACAGCAAGATCCAGAAGCAAGGAGTTTGCAAGGGGAACGAATATCGACCAGGTGGACCTGATTCATTTTGCCACACTGACGGACTCTTCATCGGGCAAAAGTCTTGCGAAGACCGTAAGTGAAGCGGTCAAATACAATGTGACATCCAGGAACACATCCAACGCATACGGACTGTCCATCTATTTTCCCTACAGGACACTCAACAAAGTGGACAGCATAAGCAACACCTATGAGCAGATAGGTATGGATGAAGGATATGCCGACTGCATCCGCAAATTCGCCCAGATGGAAACCGGCGGTCAGGTTATTTCCGGAGGCACTTCAAATCCCTTCGAGCAGATCTTCGGCGGCGGTTCCGGATCATCGGACATGACCACACAGGCCATGCAGCAGCTGCTGAATTCTCTCTTTTCCGGAGGGATGACAGGGGGAAGATCTATTGGTATAGAAGGTCTTGACGAAAGCAACACCTCTTATCTTACGGAAGATCCCATAGATCCCCAGGCGGCAGCCGAATACATATCACAGAATCGTATCACTTCCGACGACATCACATGGAAGAAAAACAGCGAGGGAAAGAGGTCTGTAATACTGACGGAAGAACAGTGGTCCCTCATAGAAACCGCCGATCTGAATATGTATTATGATGACGGAGATGGCTACATAGAACTGGGGCTGGATAATATATACGACTTTGACAGTGAAGGAAATATGCTTCCCAGTCTTGACAGAAGCTGGATATCAATAAACGGTCAACCTGTCGCCTACTATCACACGGAAACCACTGAGGACGGAGACAAATATACCATAAACGGATATGTTCCCATTATGTACAATGGTCAGAAGGCCCGTCTGATGCTGACTTTCAGCGATGAAAACGAAGATGGAGCCATCGCAGGTGTCACCACAGAATACGAAGACAGCGTAACGGAGACGGAAGCCAAGAGCCTCAGCGGCATCAAGGAGGGAGACAAAATAGACTTCCTTTGCGACTACTACACATACAACGGTAATTATAAGGACAGCTACAAGATGGGGAAGACATGGACGGTAACGGATCCCGAAGCCGTAAGCATCACCAACACCGATGTGGGCAAGGGCAATGTACTTGTGACATATAAGTTTACCGATATCTACGGACAGGAATTCTGGACGCCGGCCATAAAGGTGTAGATAACTGTCACAAAGTGCATATATAGCGCCATAAAAGTGCATATACACTTGCCTAATAGACCCTGTTCTATATATAATTGTCGGAGAAGTGTGCAAATAGAGGGTGAGACATGATAGAAAGCAAAGACAGAATTATTCTGGTCATCGACGATGACCCAACCAGCCTTAAAAGAGCTAAAAGCATAATGGAGAAGGAGTACAGAGTCGCGGCTGCCGTAAGCGGAGCCATGGCTTTTAAGTATTTGGAAAAAAACACTCCGGATCTTATTCTGCTGGACCTTAATATGCCGGAAATGGATGGGTTCCAGGTCATAGAAAAACTGGGGGGAGATGATGAATACTCCAAGATTCCGGTAATGTTCCTTGCGGCGACCCAGGACCCAAAAAGTGAGGCGGAGTGTTTCGAAAGAGGCGCCGTTGACTTTGTAAGCAAACCATTCATACCACAGGTGCTGCAGAGCAGGGTAAAGCGGGTGCTGGAGCTCTATACATATAAAAATCAACTGGAGACCATGGTCCAGGAGCAGGCCAACGATATATACGAACAGGCCAGAAGGATAAGCGATATCCAGGAGTCTGTTATCATAGGCATGGCAAATCTCATTGAAGAACGAGACAACAGCACCGGACATCACGTTAAGAACACACAGGCTTATGTAAAGATAATATGTGATGCTTTAAGTGAGAGGGGGATGTATCCGGATATCCTGACAGAGGAATACAAAAGCAACCTGATCAAGGCGGCGCCTCTTCACGACGTGGGAAAGATCAAGATCACCGATGCGATCCTTCAGAAAAACGGCAAGCTGTCTGACGAAGAGTATAGAATCATCCAGAACCATACACGCTATGGAGCGGATATAGTGGAGGACATTCTGGGAGGAGTCGAAGGCGTAAGCTACCTTAACATGGCCAGGGATGTGGCTCTCTATCATCACGAAAGATGGGACGGAAACGGCTATCCTGAAGGACTGTCGGGAAATGAGATCCCCCTGGGCGCCAGAATAATGGCCATCGCAGATGTCTTTGATGCTTTGAACGAGGACAGAGTCTATCATCACGGTATACACTCCATCGATACGGTACTATCCATTCTTGCAGACTCAAAAGGTACTCAGTTCGATCCCGACATAATAGAAGTATTCATGACTCTTAAGGATAAGATTCAGGCGCATATAGAAAAAGAGGGCAGT
>CADBRY010000050.1 GCA_902797195.1 uncultured Eubacteriales bacterium | reverse complement strand
TCTTTAAGGCTATTCCAATTCAAATTCGCCAGAATTTGCTCTTGCAATTTGGGTACAATGTACTGTGACCCCAATGACACTTTCAATCATTCAGCTTTTTAGTGCCAGAGCCGGCAGAAAAAAACAATCCTGCCCGGAAAAAGGGCTACTCAAAAACCCCGGTGGATCTAGATTCTTGCAGGTGAAAAAATGGACACATGTGAATATCAGAAAACCAGCATTCATCAAAAGACCTCTGACCAATCAGCATTCTGTCTGAGCGTCCCAGCGTCTATGGGAATACAGACTTTGACAAGACTTCCCTACGATCTGCGAACTCATTCACACTCGGCAGTACGCTATCCCTTTGATGGCATGCCGTTGTACTGAAACCTTGACTCAGCCTGTCTTATCCGCGGGAAACCTCACGGCTTTGGAGACATCGAAATCCATATATCCATGTTCAGAGACCAACTCACGCCCGGCAATTTCATATCTTCCTATTAGCAGGTCAGCTGAAAGCAAATATAGACGATAAAAGCCCTGTACTGCAACCAGGCAGAAGTGACGGAATCAACCGCACACTCTTTTGAAGTCGCAGCACAGAGCTTCTTGCAGCTCTTTTCGTTTTTTCTATTTTCCCCGCATTGCTTTCCTCGCTTCATCTACATCTCATCATGAGACCGACTCACAAAAGACAAGCAAGTATAATACCGAAGAGACGGAGAATGTTGGTTCAGGGAGTGTCTCTTTTCGGAAGTGTGACACAAGGAATGCTACCTCATAATCCCATTCTGGTCCTGCAGTTCGTGATACATTCCATCCACAATTGCAGTATTCCTCTCAATTCTGTATAAGAAATAATAATTATGGCGCTGAAAGTTGATTCTCTTGTATCCTAACTTAGCCAGCCTTGGATTATCTACGGTTTTTTATGAGCCGGCTACACGTTCAAGAACCTCCAATGTATCGTCATAATCCTGAATCACGACGTCCGCTGCCTGTTCACTAAGCTTTTCGTACAGAAGGTATCGGACAAATTCTGATGAATTCTCTTCTGCATCATCTGTTGCAAGCACCTTCCAGACAGAAATCTTTTTATAATCCGTATTTTCCCCTCACATTGGCAGAAACCTGTCTGGCATCCTTTATCTTACCGGAAGCGGTATGATCCCGTGCTTCCTTAAGCTGCCTGTAAATCTCATCCTCGGTAAGAGGATGAAACGGATTTGATATATCCGGGAAAAATAGCTTAACAAATGCATGTACCTTCAGCAGATCATGCTCAGGCAACTGCTTCATCATGGAAACTGTAGCCTTTAATATGCTCATTTTATTCTCCTTATCCGGATTGTTACCATTATTTCATCCATTCCATAGTTTTTCAGACTCTGTAACAACGCGAGGCATTACTCATTCAGCTTTTACAAATATCTCATAGCGATCCAGAACACATTGGAGCGATCATACCAGTATTTTGGGATACCACCTTCCCTAAACAAAGATCTGGTACTAGACATATAGTGTGCATAGAGACGAGCCCATGCTGGCCAAACATAGAATAATAAAGATTGTTCTATGATCGGTTGGCCACATTTTTATAAATCAGCCCTGCCGGGAATACCCCAGCAGAGCCGACTCGTTCATTGCGCTTAAGTTTGATCTTTTACGTCTCAGTTGATTTTTCATCATCTCCGCTTCATAACCATTCCCATACCTGCAAGTGCTATCAGAATAAAGCCGATCACGTAGAAACGATTTGTGCCGGAGCCACCAGTAGAAGGAAGCGCGACACCTGGTTCGTTTTCAATGTAGAAAGAGTTGTTGTTTTCCGCTGCTGATGCCATCGTATATGCTGCCGTTAATGTGGATGATCCATTCTCATCCACGGAAATATACCACGGCGTCTCTGTCAGGATATATCCAGCAGGTGCTTCCTTTTCTTCAAGCTTGTATCTGCTGCCTGGATATAGTCCTGTAAATGTAATTATTCCAGTACTTGAGTCCACAGCTACTATGTCCGACTGATATGCTCCACTGCCAGTAACAATATTGCCATTAGCGTCCACTCTCACCAGCTGGAACTTTGCACCTGAAAGTGTATGTTCACTGTCTTTATAGCCCTTTTCCACTTTGATGATCTCAAGCGAGGCTGTTACAAGATTGTTGGTAAAAGTGACAACATTTGCTTCCGCCTGTTTTCCTGCCGTGACCGTTACTGTCTGAGGAGGGGCAAGCGTAATGCCATTTTCATTTGTACTTCCCGTTTCACGAATTGTATAGGTTCCTTCTTTCAGCTCAGTAAGTACGATAGTGCTCTGAGCAACTCCATTACTGACAATGATGGTTCCTGAACTAGAATAGCCGTCCGGTCCAGTAATCGTAAATGTATAGGTTCCATCTGCAACATCCTGTTTATCAGACGGTACTGTCGCTCCGTTCACAGTCACATTTTTGGTAATGGTAAGTCCGCCTGTTTTTTCCTTTTTGTTTGTGACAACAATGGTTCCAGCATCATTCAGATTGTCACCAGAATATGAGTCAATCCAATAGTCTGGATCTGAGCAGGCTGTTTCAACAATATAGTAATAATAAGGATTTCCGTCAGCATCGTACTTATCCTGAACAGGGAAGGTATACTGCCAGCC
>CADBRY010000049.1 GCA_902797195.1 uncultured Eubacteriales bacterium | reverse complement strand
TACCATCCTTACATTTGCAAGGGCTATGGGGGAGTACGGAGCAACATCCATGGTTGCGGGAAACATCCCCGGAAAAACGGGAACGGTCTCTCAGAGAATAGCTATGGTCATCCAGGATGGAGACTATGCAACGGCAGGATTTTGGGTAGTGATACTTCTTCTCATCGCATTCTTTATAATATTCCTGATAAACATGATCACAGGCAGGAAGATGAAAAACATCAAGCGGTGGTAACACATGGGAATAAAGGTGGACATCAAAAAAAAACTGGGTGATTTTACCCTGGATATAAAGTTCGAAAGCGATGCGGCAAGGATAGGCATACTTGGCGCTTCGGGATGTGGAAAGAGCCTCACCCTTAAAAGCATCGCAGGTATCGAAAGGCCTGACAGCGGCAGTATACAGATCGGAGAAAAAGTCCTCTTCGATTCTGAGAGCAGGATCAATCTAAAACCACAGAAAAGAAATGTGGGATATATGTTTCAGAACTATGCCCTTTTCCCCACGATGACCGTGGAACAGAACATAGCCGCAGGGCTTGACAGAGGCTTTAAGGAAAAAGATGAGAGAGTGGCCGATATGATCGAAAGGTTCAGCCTCCGTGGTCTTGAAAAACACCTTCCGGGGCAGCTCTCAGGGGGACAGCAGCAGAGGGTGGCCCTTGCGAGGATAATGGCATACAGCCCGGATATCATCATGCTTGACGAACCTTACTCAGCCTTGGACCAGCACCTCAAGGAGAGGCTGCAGCACGAGATGCTGGGAATGCTTCAGGACTACAGGGGACAGGTGATCATGGTATCTCACAACAGGGATGAAATATACAGATTCGGGGAGGACCTGCTGATAATGGAGGAGGGGAAGATCTCAGCCAGTGGCAGGACAACGGAACTGTTTGACGATCCTGGGAGTATATCGGTGGCAAGGATGACCGGATGCAAAAACATAGTAGAAGCGGAGAAAGTGGAGGAGCGCCGTATCAGGATCCCCAAATGGGATGTGGAGATCAGCCTGAGCAGGAGCGTGCCGGAAGATATACATGCCATCGGATACCGGGCGCATTTTTTCGAACCGGTGTGGGGCGAAAGAGAGGAAAACTGTATACCCTTTAATGTGTCGGGATTTGATGAACTGCCTTTTGAAAGGAGATACTACATCCATCCGGCAGGTGACGACCCCGGCGCGGATCTGATATGCTGGTTCATTCAGGACAACGAGCGGAGAAGAATAGACGAGGGAGCAAAACCCGATTACCTTAAGTTAAGAGAAGATGCTATAATGATGTTGAAAAAGGACTGAAAGGAGAGCATTGTTATGAAGTACACACTCAGCGCAAGAAATCAATTGGAAGGAACAGTAACGAACGTGGAGGAAGGTGCGGTAAACGGTATCGTGACCCTCGATGTTAAGGGGATTCCCATTACGGCGACCATATCCATGACATCCATCAGAAACCTGGATATCAAAGTTGGAGATACCGCGGTGGCGGTTATAAAGGCAACGGATGTCATGATTGGAAAATAACATTTCATGAAGGACCGATATGACCGGGAAATCGAATATATGAGGATATCCATTACCGACAGATGCAATTTGCGATGTCGGTATTGCATGCCTGAAGAGGGGGTCGACAAGATCCCCATGAGAGACATTCTGACTTACGAAGAGATAGTAACCATCTGTGAGCAGGCTGTCTCTCTTGGCGTAAACAGATTTAAGATAACCGGAGGGGAGCCTCTGGTTAGGAGAGGATGCCCGGATCTTATTCGTATGATAAAATCTGTTCCCGGGGCTGAGCAGGTGACTATAACCACCAATGGCCAGCTTCTTGAAAAGTATCTTGACGAGCTGATCGCCGCAGGTGTTGACGGGATCAATGTGAGCCTGGATTCTCTAAGAGAGGACCGGTACAAAATGATCACACGGGGAGGGGAACTGAAGGCTGTTCAGGATTCCATAGATGAAGCCGTAAAAACAGAGATCCCCCTCAAGATAAACTGTCTCCTTCAGAAAGATATCAATGAAGACGAACTCTACGATTTCGCGGAATTCGCCTTTGACAAAGGAATAGATGTAAGATTTATCGAGACCATGCCCGTTGGATTTGCAGATGCGGATGCAGGTCTGTCCAACGAAAGGGTAAAGTTGCTTTTGCATAAAAAATGGCCAAAGCTCACTCCCGATGAAAGAGTCCATGGAAACGGTCCTGCAGTCTATTATCACATACCTGGCAGAAAAGGCAGCATTGGCTTTATAAGCGCGCTGCACGGTAAGTTCTGCCATAAATGCAACAGGATCAGGCTCACCTCTCAAGGTCTGATAAAACCCTGTTTGTGCTACGGAGATACAGTGGATATAATGGATGCCCTTCGGAAAGGCAACGAAGATGATGTCAGGAGGATCATAACGAAGGCAGTTATGGAAAAGCCGATGGAGCACTGTTTCGGAAGTGATCAAAGACCTGAAAAACATTCAATGGTGGAAATCGGCGGATGAGGTCCGCAGGTCGCATATTAGGAGAACTCATATGGGAAAACTGATAGCAATATGTGTCAGCGAAAAAAAGGGAACGGCCAAGAGCCGGGTGGCTTCTGCCATGCTCCAAAAAGATTACGGCGTCAAAGGTGATGCCCATGGAGGGAACTGGCACAGACAGATAAGCATGCTCGGTCTGGAGAAAATAGAGGACTTTAAAAAGCGCGGAGCGGAAGTGGACTTTGGAGCCTTCGGAGAGAATCTTATCATAGAGGGATTTGATCTTAGAGCCATGCCCGTGGGAACAAGATTCAGGATAGGAGAAGCCACGGTAGAAATGACCCAGATCGGCAAGGGGTGTCACAGCCACTGCGCCATATATCACATGGTGGGCGACTGCATAATGCCCAGAGAAGGTGTCTTTGCCAAAGTTATACAGGGTGGGACCATACATCCCGGGGACAAAGTGGAATGTATTGGGATCCCGGAGGACAGACCTTATACATGTGCCAGGGTGACCCTGTCGGATAAGGGCGCCGCAGGAGAGAGAGAAGACAAAAGCGGGCCGCTGATAGACTCTATGATGAGTGAGGCGGGATACGAGATGGTGGAGTCCATTATCATCC
>CADBRY010000048.1 GCA_902797195.1 uncultured Eubacteriales bacterium | reverse complement strand
ATGCTGATGACTTCAGTGGTCAAACTGCGGGTGATCAATACAGTGGGAAGCCTTATGTTCTCCGCATATGCCCTGATGATCCATTCATATCCCACAATGGTGATGAATCTGTTTCTTGCGGGTATAAACATATGGCATCTTATGAAGCTGCACAACACGGGCAAGAATTACGATATGGTGAGCGTTTCCGTGGGAAGCGGGATCGTGAAATACATCCTTGATTGTTTTCAGGACGATATCGCAAAGTTTTTTCCGGATTTTCACAGAGAAGATATGGAGGGATGCCAGGGCTTTCTCGTACTGTGTCAGTCCTCTCCGGCGGGGTTGATGATCGCTGGGAAGGCCGGCGGCGAGCTGAAGGTGATCCTTGATTACACCACACCCACATACAGAGACTGCTCCGTAGGGAGATTCTTATACAGAAGTCTGGGGGAGATGGGATATACCAGCCTGATTATGAAAAAACCCGGCAGCAGCCACTACAAATATCTGAAGAAGATGGGATTCAGAAAAACCGAAGCAGATGGATACTCACTGGATCTTAAAGGATGACAGAAAGGGAGGAAGAAAGCATGAAATTTTACATCATAGACGCATTCACAGACAGTATTTTTGGAGGAAATCCCGCGGGAGTGGTGATCCTCCCAGACGGCGTTGACTTTCCATCGGATGAGATCTGCATCAAGACCGCCGCGGAGATGCGCTACTCGGAAACGGCTTTTATCAAAGATCTTGGCAATGATGAATTCAATATCAGATACTTTACACCCGTAGCGGAAGTGGAGCTCTGCGGACATGCCACCATAGGCTCCTTCGTGGCCCTGAGATCCGGCGGATACATCGGTGATGGAGAATTCACCGACCACACCATATCCGGAAGTCTCAAGATCAACGTGTCCGGCGATCAGATCCTTATGGATATGGCGGAACCTGTGAAGACAGGAGAGATCAGCGAAAGAAGCATGGTAGAGGAGCTTTACAATATCATGGGTCTTGAGTACGAACAGGTGGAACACAGGGGTGAGATCCTTCCCGTGCAGATGATATCCACGGGACTTCCGGATATTATGATGCCTGTAAGTTCACTGGAGAGTCTGGAGGGGATAGCCCCGGACTTCGATGCTCTTGCCAAGATATCCTCCCGCTACGAGGTGGTGGGAGTTCACGCATTTACTTTGGAGGGTGATGATGCCACCTGCCATGTGAGAAACTTCGCACCACTCTATGACATCGATGAGGAAGCGGCCACTGGGACATCCAACGGAGCGCTGACATACTACGGCTACCTGAACGGTTTCATAAAAAACGGGGACAGCTGCACCTTCATCCAGGGAGAGAAGATGGACAGACCTTCAAAAATAACATCAAGGATAACCGTTGAAGGGGATGACTGCCTGATCCGCGTGGGGGGCGGAGGAGTCGTGCTTGCGGAAGGTGAGATCAATATTTAAAATCATTTAATGTGAAAAGGTCCGGAAACTGTGGTATAATCGTTGTGTTAACGCATTAGTGTACTAAAATAACGGGGACGGATCCTTATGAAGGTCATTGATCTTACACATGAAATAACCTCGGGAATGATGGTATATCCGGGTGATCCACAGGTGGAGATAAGCGAGGCTCTGAAACACGAGTCGGACTATTGTCATGTGGACAGCCTACGCATGGGAAGCCACACCGGGACCCACATAGACGCGCCCTATCATTTTCTCCCCCGGGGAAAAAGGATCACCGATTATCCTCTTTCGAAATTCACAGGCGAAGGGATCGCCTTTGACCTTTCTGATAAAAAAGACAATGAAGCCATCGAGGCAGATGATCTGGAGAAGATCCGGCCTCTGATAAACAAAGGGGACATTCTTGTGCTTTGCACCGGATGGTACAGGCACTTTGGAAGTGACCGATATCTGAACCATCCTTTCTTATCGAGAGGGGCTGCTGAGCTTATTGTTGAAATGGGCATAAGCATAGTGGCCGTCGATTTTCTTAACGTGGATCCGACGCTTTATGAAAGCTGGGAGGCTCATCCCGTTCTCCTGTCCAATGACGTGCTTATCGTGGAAAATGTCAACGATTCCATGGAGCTTGAAGGGGGCCGAAGATACAGGTTTGCTTTCGCGCCTCTGAAGCTCAATGGCTCCGACGGCTCTCCAATAAGAGCTTTTGCCATGGAGATTTCCGATAATTCGGATCGTAAATAAGGACTTAATTATCTTTATCATAATCAACATATTTACATTTTGAACTGTATATATTACAGAATGTTGAAAGGAGATGTTGTTATGCAGGTTCAAGAACGTGACCTCAATGCAAAACTACCATTTAAAGTCAAGCTGAGCTACGGGTTTTCAGGGTACTGCAGTTTTATTACCTGGACGATTTTCAGCTACTACGGACTGTATTTTTTCACGGAAAATGTAGGACTGTCCGCGGCTTTTGCCGGAGCGATGATATCTCTGGGAACCCTGTGGGACGCCATAACGGACCCGCTGATCGGTTCCATATCCGACAATATCAAGAATCCAAAAGGAAGAAGACGGCCGCTGCTCAAAATGATAGCGGTGCCCTTTGTGATCATCTCCATCCTGCTCTTCACCAACTGGGGATTTGATCTGGGGATCTCAAAAGTGTACTTCGTAATCGTTATTCTCGTGTACTACACATGCCAGACCGTGGTGGATATTTCTTCATCCTCTCTGGGATCGGAGATGACCAACGACTACGACGAGAGATCTTCTCTGGCAACATACAAGAACTATTTCGGGCTTCTGCCTACGGTTATCGTTTCTCTCACTCTGCCCCTGGTCTCCTTTTTTGGAAAGGCAACGGGCAGCGAGAACATGGGCTGGCCTTTGGCAGTGGCATGCTTCATGGTCATTTGGGTAATTCTCCTGATAGCCCTTTACAAGAACACAGAAGGCTATGAGCGTCCGCCTCAGGAAGATGAAGAAGCCTCCGGATTCAAACCCAGAGACATTATAGATTTGTTCAAAAACAAGGCAACCAGAATAGTCATGCTGATTTTTGGACTTGGCATTCTGGTCAATACCATAAACTATTCCATCCAGGTATTCTACTACACGGAGTACGTGGGACTTTCCGAGGGACAGGTCGCCATAGCCACGATGGCATTTGGAATCGCCAGCATCGTATGTGCCTATTTCTGCGATGTCATCATGGAGAAAAAAGACAAGAAGTTCTGCTGGATCGTATCTGTAGGATCCGAGGGCATCGTGCTCATAATCGGCGTGGGACTCATAGTGGGTCAGAATTCGGTCAATCTGGCTGCCATAGTCATTATGATGATACTTATGGGTCTTGGAAATGCGGCCATCTATCAGGTGCCCTGGGCTATGATCCCGGACTGCGTTGACGTTAACGAACTGGCTTCCGGAAGACGTACAGACGGTATAATCTTCGGCGCAGTTGCCTTTGTACAAAAGGCCTGCGGCGCACTGGGAGCTCTCATTCTCGGAATGCTGATCACCGCATCGGAAGGATCCCCCGGAGCCTACAAAGCCATCTTCGCATTCCTGGTCGGCGGAGCATATGTGATTACCATATTCATCGTAATGAAGTATCCGCTGTCGAAGAAACGCCACGACGATGTTATCGAGGCAATTGACAGAAGGAAGGCGGGAGGAGAAGTGGATCTTGCGGAATTCAAGGATCTGATCTGATAAACAGGAGGATAGAAAAGATGAAAGTCAAAAAGTTCGTGGATCTCAGCTGGGAGATCTCAGACGATACACCTATATACCCCGGGGACCCGGAGCCCCATGTGGAGACAACACACACCATCGAAAAGGATTATTACAATCTGTCGGGAGTCTATGTTGGGACCCAGACGGGATCTCACGTGGATTCGCCCTATCATTTCAGCAACGATGGGGATACAATAGATAAGATGGAATTGGATTTCTTCTTCGGACCTGCTGTTGTGGTAAGAGTCACGGACAAGAAAGCCGAGGAGAAGATAACCATGGAGGACATGGAGCCATATAAAGATAAGATCGGCCCCGGAACTATAGTGCTCTTCAATACCAACTGGTACAAGCACAGAGGAACGGAAATGTTCTACACCCATCCCTTTGTGGCATGCGAGGTAGCGGAATGGATGGTGGAACGCGGTGTCCGTTTTATCGGGATCGACACAATGAACGTGGATCAGTCCAACGGAACGGAGTTTCCCGTACACGATCTTTTCTCGGAAAAGAGACTCATGATCGGAGAGAACTGGGCTTATCTTGACAAGATCGATTTTGAAAACGTATGGATCGCTGCGTTCCCATGGAAGATCGCCGGCTGCGACGGATCGCCGGTCAGAGTGGTCGCCATGGAGATCGAGGAATAAAAGGCAGGAGGGAAAATCATGGATTATCATGTTCAGGAGCATCTGCATTATGCGGGGATCGCCACCTGGAACCACTGCGAACTGACGCAGGAACTGGAAGGCGCGGATATCGTGGTGATGGGCGTTCCATTTGACGCGGGAACAACATTCAGACCCGGTGCAAGGTTCGGACCCTGCAAGGTCAGGGATCAGAGCCTTATAGCCTGCTGCTTCAAGTATCCCTGGGAATACGAGTTGAAGGATGAGGCGAAGGTCATAGACTATGGAGATGTGGGATACTGGGTAGGAGCCTATGCCACGGACTTTATGATCAAAGACACCTTCGATACGGTAAAGAAGATCCTGGATGCGGGAGCAGCGCCTATGATAATAGGTGGAGATCATACCATACCTTATGGCCCTGTGAGGGCATGTTACGAGAAGTACGGAAAGCTGGCTCTCATACACTTTGATTCCCATCAGGACAGCACACCCAGCCAGAAGACCCCCGAGGGCAAGAAAAATCTTTCCCACGCGAATTTTGCCTACGACCTGCAGGAGGAAGGATGCATAGATCCCTCAAAGTCCGTACAGGTCTTTTGCCGCACCGAGTTTGCCGAATGCGGGTACAATATAATACGTTCCATGGAGGCCCTGGATATGACTCCCTACGAGCTTGCGGAAAAAATCAAGAGCATCGTGGGAGACATGCCCATCTATCTGACTTTTGACATCGATGCGCTGGATCCCTCCGCCGCACCGGGAACGGGCACACCTGTTATCGGCGGCCCGACCACGGATTTTGTCCGGAAAGTTCTGATAGGTCTAAGAGGCTTGAATATAGTTGGAGCCGACATGGTGGAGGTGCTGCCGGACAAGGATTTCAGCAATATAACTACCATAGCGGCAGCCACGCTTACACAGGATATAATGTATCTTCTGAATGAACCAAGGAGGAATAATGAATAAGGTAAAGCTAGATGTAAGCCGGTGCAAAGGATGTTTCCTGTGCACCAGCGTGTGTCCCAAAGGTGTTCTTATTCCATCAACGGAATTGGGGGCTAAAGGGTTTGAAATAGTCCAGATCGATGGGGCCAAAGAATGTATTGGATGCGGAGCATGCTACAAGATGTGTCCGGATTATTGCATTGAAATTATTGAAGAAGGGAGGCAGTAGCTATGGCTAAAGTTCTGATGAAAGGCAACGAAGCACTGGCGGAATCCTGTCTCCGTGCCGGATGCAGATTTTTCAGCGGATATCCCATAACGCCTCAGACAGAGATCCTTGAGTATCTTTGCTGGAGGATGGACGAAGTGGGAGGAGACTGTGTTCAGACCGAATCCGAACTTGCGGGCATCAATATGCTTATGGGTGCCGCGGCGGGAGGAGCCCGAGCTCTTACCACCACTGCGGGTCCCGGATTCTCACTGAAGCAGGAAGGAATATCCTACCTTTGCGGAAGCGATCTTCCCGCCGTGATAGTGGATGTACAGAGGATCGGATGCGCCCTTGGAGACATATTCATGGGACAGGGTGACTACTGGCAGCTTACAAGAGGAGGTGGCCACGGAGATTACAGGACCATCGTTCTGGCTCCGGCTACGGTCCAGGAAAGTGTAGACCTGGCTTCCATTGCCTTTGACCTTGCGGAAAAATACAGACACCCCGTACTCATCGCCACCGATGCCACCATCGGCCAGATGATAGAGCCCGTTGAGCTTCCCGAAATGAAGGAGCACGACCCGGACAAATACGACTGGGCGCTGAGACCCAGAAGAGAGGGTGAACCCCAGAGAGCAATATGGAACAGATACTGGGACTGGGAAGACGGCGGTCATAAGTACCCGGAATACATACTGAAAAAGTACGGCGAGATGGAAGAGACTGAGCAGAGATGGGAGTCGGTGCTCACCGAGGATGCGGAGATCGTCATGGTGGCATACGGAACCAGCGCCAGAGTTGCCAAGTCGGCCATTATGAAGGCCAGAAAAGAGGGCATAAAGCTGGGACTGATAAGACCCATCACTCTGTGGCCCTTCCCAAAGAAGGCCTTCGATGAGCTTGGTGATCAGGTGAAAGCCTTCCTTGACATAGAGAGAAATATTTTGGGTCAGATGAAGGACGATGTTATCCTCACAGACGGGAACAGACACCCGGTGGAATTCTACGGGGAATACTGGGATAACATCAGCGAAGTCAAGATCCTTGAAAAAGTCAAAGAGATGCTTAAAAAATACTGAGGAGGTGCGGAAGATGAACTTTACGATCCCAAAAGATATCGACATGTCTCAGCAGGCCTCCTGGTGCCCGGGATGCGGACATGGAATAGTCTGCAGAGTCATAACTGAAGCGGTGGAAGAACTTGGCCTCAGCGACAGGATACTTACGGTAGATGACGTAGCCTGCGGTCAGTTCGGCCAGTTTGCGATGAAATACAACACTATAATGAGCGCCCACGGAAGGACGGTGGTGACGGCGGCGGGATTGAAGCACGCAAGACCCGATGCCCTTGTTATAGCAAGGCCGGGAGACGGTTCTGCATACAGCATTGGAATCGAATCCACGATCTACAGCGCCGTGAGAAATGAGAATATCCTGACCATAGTTATCAACAACAGCGTGTTCGGAATGACGGGAGGCCAGATGTCACCGGCCACTCTGCCGGGAATGAAGACCGCCACCTCTCCCTTTGGAAGGGACGAAAACAAAGATGGACACATGGTGGATATCACAAAGCTCTTAGGTCAGATGGACATAGCATATCTTGCAAGATGTGCAGTCAACACTCCGGCCAATACGGACAGGACCAAGAAGGCTATCAAAAAAGCTCTTCAGAAGCAGATGAACGGAGAGGGCTTCTGCCTCATAGACGTTCTCAGCATGTGTCCCACCAACTGGAAGACATCGGAGATCCAGGCCTGTGAATTCGTTAAAGAAACTCAGAGTAAATATCTCCCTTTAGGAGAGTTCATTGACAAGGGAGGTAAGGAATAATGATCGAGATCATATGCTCAGGAATTGGAGGACAGGGAGTCCTGGTCGCCGGAATGGTCCTTGCGGACATCGCCATGGAAGATGGAAAGAATGTTTCCTGGTATCCTTCCTACGGTTTTGAAATGAGAGGCGGGGCCGCCAACTGCGAGGTCAAGATAGGTGAGGAGGAGCTTCAGAGCCCATACTGTCTCGAACCGGATATACTGCTCACAATGAGCGAGTCTGCCATCGATACATTTGAAGAGAGACTCAAGCCGGGAGGTGTTCTTCTGGTCAACTCCAGCCTCGTATCCGAAGACCGTAAATACCGGGATGATATCAAGGTCTTCAAGATCCCCGCAACGGATATTGCCAACGAGCTGGACAACCATAAGGGAACGAATATCATTATGCTGGGAGCTCTTGCAGGGGCATCGGACATCTACGATGTTGATCACGTAAGAGCCGGCATGGAGCATTACTTCGGAAAGAAAGGCAAGAACAATCCCCATAATGTGGAGTGTTTCAACCGGGGTGCGGAATGCGCGGCAGCACAGATACAGGCGTAGGAAAAGGAGAGTAAGCAGATGGAACAGAAAGCATTGCCTTTGGAAGGGGTAAAGGTCGTAGAGATGGGTACCGTGGTGGCTGCGCCCACCACCGCCAGAATGCTCTGTGCATACGGAGCTGAGGTCATCAAGGTCGAGGGGATCGACGGGGACGTTATGAGACTGGCGGGATCCCACGAGTTCACTCCCTATGAAGACGATCTGAACCCCCTGTTCACCATACACAACAGCAACAAGAAATTCATTTCCCTGAACTACAAGACGGAGGCCGGAAAAAAAGTCCTCCTTGAGCTTATAGGTCAGGCGGATGTTTTCATAACAAACGTAAGGGAAAAGTCCCTTATCAAAAACGGGCTGGATTATGAGACCGTAAAAAAGACAAATCCCGCCCTCATCTATGCCCTGTTCTCAGGCTATGGTCCCGTAGGTCCGGCATCGGATGATCCGGGCTTTGACATCAGTTGCTTTTGGATGAGATCGGGCCCAATAGGCGACTGGGGAGAGAAGAAGTCCTTCCCTCTGCTTCCCACATACGCCTTCGGCGACATGGCCACCAGCTCTGCATTTTTGTCCGGGATACTGATGGCTCTCTACGGCAGAGAAAAAACGGGGCAGGGGACCAAGGTGGATATATCCCTGTTCGCTAACGGCATATGGTGCAACTCAATTGGAGTCGTCCAGACCCAGTTCGACAGGAAGGAACTGAACCCCGATCCCTTCAGGCCAAGTGATCCTTTTAACACCGTATACAAGTGCAAGGATGGCAGATGGATAGGGGTCTACTGCAACGAATATGTTCAGGACAAGGAAAAGATAGCCAGACTCTACGGAATAGAGGATATCGTGGACGATCCCAAGTATGCCGATATAGATACGATGCACAGGACCGGTTCCATAGTCGGTATCATAGAAAGATGCAACGAGATATTCCTGACAAAAACATCCCACGAGTGGAGACAGCTGTTCAGGGAGAACAATGTGGCCTGCGAGATAATGAGACACTCAAGAGAAGTGAGCAGCGATCCTCAGGCTATAGGAAGCGGATATGTGGTCCCGGTGGAATTCCCCGATGACAAACACACGACAGTCATGATGCCCTCGCCGCCACTTTCCTTCAGTGAGTATGACAGGAAACCATATGAGCCCACGGGTTCAGTTGGAGAGAACACCGATGAGATACTGAAGTCCATGGGATATTCAGAGGATCAGATAAGTGAGATGAAGGAAGAGGGCGCTGTCAGATAGCAGCAGATTGGAGAAGAAAATGAAACACAGGTTTATATCAAAACGCTATTGGAAGGATCAGAGCACAGCCATGGGCCAGTCGGATGAGCTGGCAAAATCCTTTGACGATGTTATCGACCTTTCTCTTGGAGATCCGGATCTTACCACGGATGAGGCTATTATCCAGGCTGCTTTCGAGGATGCGAAGGCGGGCCATACCAAGTACACCGACTTCAGAGGAGATCCGGAACTTAGAAAGGCAATATGCGACTTTTATAAAGAAGAGTATCAGATGGACGTGGCCGATGAAGAGGTGTTTGTAATTGCTTCGGGATGTCTGGCCATGTACCAGGTGCTTGAAGCAATTCTGGATGACGGAGACGAAGTCATCCTTCAGGCACCCTTCTTCACTCCCTATCCCCAGCAGGTGGAGCTGGCCCGGGGGATACCCGTTGAGCTTCCCACATATGAGGAGGAAGATTTTCAGGTGAATGTTGAGAGACTGGAGAGCCTGATAAACGAGAGGACCAAGGCCCTTGTGATCAACTCCCCAAGCAACCCAACGGGAAACTGCCTTACTGTGGAGACGATGGAGAAGATCGCCCGTATCGCGGAGAAGTACGATCTCATAGTCGTGGCTGATGATATATACACAGCCTTCAGCTATCAGAATCCCTTCGTGCCTTTTGCATCCCTTCCGGGCATGAAAGAGAGGACCATCACCATCAATTCCTTCTCAAAGAACTTCACCATGACGGGTTGGAGGATAGGAAACATAATCGCTCCCGACTATATAATCAAAGTCATTCAGCAGATCAACGAAAATACCGTGTTCACCGCTCCTTCCATTTCACAGCGGGCGGCGATCTACGCACTGCGCCACAGAGATGAGGTCCAGCCACCCATGGTGGAAGAATACAGGAAGAGGATGTTCTACGCCGCGGAACGCATCACGGAGATCCCCGGGATAAGCGTGATAAACCCACCCAAGGGCAGTTTCTATCTTTTTATAAACATAAAGGAGCTTGGGATGTCCAGCACTGAAGCGGCGGATATGATACTTAAAAAAGCCCACGTGCTGACCCTTCCGGGGAACGCATTCGGAGACTGCGGCGAAGGGTATCTGAGAATAGCGTGTACCGTAAGCGTTGACGTACTCAAAGAGGCCTTTGACAGGATCGAAAAGGCGCTGAATTAAAGCCCCGAGGCACCGGAGTGAAGACCCGTCTTAAAGCCCCGAGCTGAAGGTCTCGTCGTACCAGTCCATGATGTTTCTCAGCATTGGATCCTTCACGTCGTAGCTGATGTCTCCGATGGAAGCTATGGGAAGGACCTTGGGAGATGTACCGCTTATGAATGCGGCGTCGAAACTTCCGATGTTCGATGCACAGATGGGTTCCTCGTGTACTTCGTTGCCTTTGCCCGAAATTATTTCAATAAGTTTGCCCCTGGTAACGCCGGGAAGAACCTGATGGAGAGGAGAAGTGTAGACCTCTCCATTTTTTATGAAGAAAATATTGGAGCGGCTGCCTTCCGTGATATTGCCCTCCGCGTCCACCAGGATGACCTCGTAGAGGTTTTGGCTCTTTATGGCACGGTCGGTGGCATCCCGGAGCGCCCGGTCCATCATCTTCACATTGGGATTCTTTCGCTGGCCCTCAAAGAGATCGGTCCTGACCCCATTTTCATACTGGTCGGCCGACGGGTAGTGGGTGGGGCTGAGATACATGATGGAGTGGCCGCTTACGTCCACCTCCAGTTTGATATTGTGGTTTGTGATCCGGCTTTCCTCTGCCAGATCTTTGATGGCGCTTCCCAGTTCTTCACAGGAAAAAGGAGGGGCCATGCCTATGGCTCCAAGAGAGTTCTCCAGTCTTTGGAAGTGTTCCAAAAGGAAGTGAGGACGGCCTTCGGAGAGCCTGATGACTTCATACACCGAGGGCATGTTCAGTCCGCCCATCATGACTGCGGATTTGAAATCGCCGATAAGGTCGTCCACAGTTGAAGGGATTTCATCCATGGGGATCTGATCGTAGTAAAAGATCACGTATATCTGTCCCTTGCGGCTGAGCTGGGGGATGCCTCTGACCTTGACTCCCGATTCTGAAGCGGATCTGATCATCCTGTCCATCATTTCCCGGCGTATTTCGTCGGTCCTGGCGGCGCCCGATGAGCCTTCGCTGAGAGTCCTGACTCTGGTGTCGATCTTAAGTATTATATTCACACCGGACTTGGCGTTTTCCGCTTTGACAAAACTTCCCTCAGGGTCGTTCTTTTCTATGGCGGCCAGAGCGGCTTTGAGTTTTTCCGCATAGAGACCGCGCACTCTCTCTAGATTCGCCTGATAATATCCCATGCTCATAAATCTTGCAAGGGTAAGCTGTTCCGTCTTGGAGCAGGTCTGGTCATACTGGTCTTTTATGGTGTCGAACAGCCTGATCATATCCCTGGGAAGGACCATGTAGCTGATCCTTACGGCGGGGAAAAGAGTGGGGCTGAATGTTCCGATGTAGACTACGTTCTTGCCCTCATCCAGTCCCTGAAGGGCAGGTACGGGCATGTCAGGATATCTCAGCTCGCTGTTGTAATCGTCTTCGATTATAAGACTGTCGTTGTCCTTTGCCCAGTCAAGAAGGGTGCGCCTTCTGTCGATAGGCATGACGGCCCCCGTAGGGAACTGGTTCTGAGGACAGACGTAGACAGCCGTTCTGATGTTGGTGGGAAGTTTGGAAATGTCGATGCCCTTGTCCTGAACAGGTATGCTGCTTATGCTGAATCCCCAGTCCCTGAAGATGTTGTTTACAGGGGTATAGCCGGGGGTCTCCGTGCACACGTGCTCGATGTTCATAAGTTTCAGGAGCCTGGCCAGATGGTTCACAAGCTGCTGGGTACCGGCGCTGATGACCACCTGATCCTGCCGGCATATAACGCCTCTTGACTGATACAGGTAAGCTGCGACCTCCTCTCTGAGAGCGGGCTCGCCCTGTCTGTCCGCAGCGGTAAGCAGCAGGTCGGGAGTCTCTCTTAAGACCTGAGAGATGCATTCTTCCCATTTTGCAAAGTCAAAGGATGCCGGGTCGGTCATTAGTTTTTCCTGAATCACTGGTATTCTCCGTTAATATAAAAGCGTGGGGTCATTCTATTGGGGCGAGGTACTCGCGTAATCATTCTATGGGGGCGAGGTACTTGAGGCGGTAATCCCCGTAGAGGGAATCGAAGGACTCCTGCTCTTCGGGATCGTCGTGCTTTCTGTCGTGTGTGCTGAGCTCCCAGCCGTTGATCCTCTGAAGAAGATGCTGGCACACGTTATTGCAGTGGTCGGAGATCCTTTCTATGTCGGTGAGCATTTCAATGAAGGATACTCCGCTTTCCACCGTACATGTTCCTTCTTTGAGGCGGGCTGCGTGGTTGCTCTTCATGGTATCCACCATGTCGTCGATGATCTCTTCAAGAGCTTCCACTCTTAGAACGAGAGAAATGTCCTCCTTTTCGTAGGCCTTTCCCGTGATTTCCAGGATCTCGTTTATTGCTTCAATGAGATACTCGAATTCCGCCATGCTCTTCTTTGAATAGGTGATGCCGTCCTTGTGCATAAGCTCGGCTTCTTCGGCCAGGTTCTCTATGTGATCTCCGATTCGCTCCATGTCGCCCACCGTGTGGAGAAGCTCCGTGGCGAAGACATTTTGCCGTGCGCTCAGCGGCTGCTCGGTTATATGGACGATGTATTCTCCGAGGACGGTTTCGCTCTTATCGATAAACACCTCATTTTCATTGATCATGGCGTGATGTTCTTCATCGTAATGTTTGACCAGGTTGTAAGCAGCGTTGAAGCTTTCCCTGTCGGTGTCGCACATGATGTTGATGACTTTGCGGCACTGTTCCAGAGCGACGTTGGGAGTATCGTAGAATCTGGGATCCAGCATGGCAAGCTCCTCATCCATTTTGGAATGACCGCTCTTGTCTTTTATCAGTTTTCCTGAAAGTGAAACCAGGAGATTGATAAAGGGCAGGAACACCACTGCGACAGCCATGTTGAACAGGGTGTGGAAGTTGGCCACGCTTCCCATGTTGACTTTGCTCTCCCAGAAACTGAATCCTATAGCTGCCTGGTAGACGTAGATAACGATCAGGAACAGGACGGATCCAAGTACGCACATGGCCACGTCTATGGATACGGCTCTCTTGGCGTCCCTGTTTACACCGATGCTCGCAAGAAGTACCGTAACGCACTTTCCGAGATTGCATCCGATAACGATTGGTGCGGCCATGGCGAAGGTGACGACTCCTGTGGAGGCCGTAGCCTGAAGAACACCTACTGAAGCGGACGAACTCTGGAGCAGTATGGTTACCATCATTCCTGCGGCAACGCCCAGGAATGGATTAGTGAAAAGAGTAAAAAAGTTGCTGAACTCATCTGATTCAGCCATGGGAGCAAAGCTGTTCTGCATCAGGGTCATTCCCATGAACAGGATTCCAAGTCCCATGAAAATACCAGTCTTATCTTTGACGGACTGGCGTTTTGACATAAGCATGATAAATGCGCTGACTACTATAAGGATAGGTGCAAATGAAGATGGTTTAAGCAGCAGAAGGACGATATTGTCACCGTCGATATCACCCATACGAAGGATTTGAGCTGTGATGGTCGTGCCTATATTGGCGCCCATGATCACGGGTACGCCCTGTGCCAATTTCAAAATGCCTGCGTTGAGAAAACCAACTACCATGATGATCGTCGCAGCTGAACTCTGTATGACTGCTGTGACTCCGGCTCCAAGAGCGACTCCCTTGGCTTTGTTGCTGGTGAGTTTCTCAAGGATCCTTTCCATTTTGGCTCCGGCTGCGCTCTCAAGGGATGATCCCATAAGCTTCATGCCGTAAAGGAACATTCCGATTCCACCCATCATCATGAGTATAGATTCAAATGTCAATTGGATTCCTCCTTTAGAAATGCAATCAAGTCTACTTGCCACATTCATTCCGTCACATAATGATAATACTATTGATTTAAGTAAAAAACACTACTTATTTAGTATTAATTCGATTATTTTTTATCCGTGACCCATTTAGGGTATAATACGAGTATTACCGGAGTGCCGCAAAAACCGGGCCGCCTGACAGGAGTAGTGTCGGATAATATTGACGGGAGATAACGGACAACTATGGACATCAACGACATAATAATATATATCATGCTCTTCTTTGTGCTGGTAGGCGCTGCCGACCAGATCACGGGAAGCCGCCTTCGCTTGGGGAATAAGTTCGAAGACGGTATCATGGCCATGGGGACATTGGTTATATCAACAGCAGGACTTCTGGTGCTGGCACCGACTCTCGGCAGCATTTTAAAACCTCTGGTGACTCCCGTTTTTGGATTGATCGGCGCAGATCCTGGAGTCTTTGGCGGAATGATCCTTGACGTGGACACCGGAGGAGCCGCCCTTGTCGAACAACTGGCCGAAAGTCACAACGGCTACCAGATCGGAATGATAGCCGCCTCCATGCTTGGAGCGACCATCACCTTCAATATCCCCGTTGCGATGAACATAACGAAGAAAGAATATCAAAAGGATGTGGCCAAAGGCATTCTTATCGGCATCATCGCAATCCCTGCAGGAGTCTTCGTGGGAAGCCTGTTCAGCAGAATCAGTTTAGGAATCATCCTGATAAACCTGATCCCCATCGCCGCCCTGTCTCTGATAATCATCATATGCCTGTGGAAGTGGGAGCAGACCATAGTCCGCGTATTCATCATCCTGGGCAAGGTGATCCTGGGCATAAGCGTTGCCGGCACATGTATCGGAGCCATCACCGGCTTTACCGGATTTACCATCCTTAAGAATATAATGCCCCTTGAAGAAGCTTTCGGTATCATCGGCAACGTCGCAGTCATACTGGCCGGAGCCTTCGTTCTCGTGGAATTGATCACCAGGCTCCTTAAAGTCCCCATGCAAAAGGTGGGAATGCGAATGGGCATAAATGAGACCGCGGTCAGCGGCCTCCTGGTGACCCTTGCAAACGCAATCCCAATTTTCAGCATGATGGGCGACATGAACCAGCGAGGCCGGATAGTGACCTCCGCCTTCTGTGTCTCCGGTGCCTTTGCTTTTGGAGACCATCTTGGCTTTATCGCCGGATTTGACTCCGACATGGTGGCAGCCCTGGTAATCGCAAAGCTGGTAGGCGCCATCAGCGCCGTGATCCTCGCCCTGCCCATGACCCGCTCCATTCGACACCTATAACTATGAACAAATGTCAATTATAAGAGCGAAATGTATATTTTTGTTGACATAAAATGGCATTTATTACAATATAACCCTGATTATCGTCATGATCTGTCTATAAAATATGAACATCGAAGCCGTTTGACTCATTTGTTCATACAAATAATATACATAATCCAATAAATAATGGCATTTGTTCATAGTTTAATAAAACTAGTCATGATTCTGTATGTACTATTTTGTAACCATTGAACCTGTATAATATCGGCAAAGTCACGTTACCCCTGGTATTACGGGAAAGTGGTTGAAAAATATGAAAATAATTCAAAACAGATTTATATACGTATTGGCCTGCGCAGCACTTATGCTGGCATTTGTTCCGGCAACGGCAGATCTTTTTGATGGTTCCGTTGCCTTTGCAGCAGACGATCTTGAAAAACCCGCCGAGGTCACACTGGAGCTGGAGAACCAACCGATAACAGCCAGTGGCATGGATGATCCTGAGCAACTTTTGGAGGACTATCTTCTTCAGAGCGGACAGGAGGAACTCCAGAGTGCCGGAATTAATCCAACAAGTGAAGCCAAGCCAAAAGTCACCAGGGGCAGCAAGCTGACCGGTCCGGAGAAGAAACTCTATGACCTGCTCAAAGCAAAGATCGAACTTGTGGCTTCAGGTGAGAAGGACACCACGGTGTTCCAGTTCGTGCTTAAAGATATATTTGGAGCAGAGGCCGTAGACAGAGGCTATTCAGCTGAGGATCTGGGGCAGAACAGCCTGTTAGATCAAAATGGGACTATAACCGACGAAGCGTGGGATGCTCTCGGTGAGAAAATCCTTGAGACAATAGATGTGCAGAAGGTATATAGAGCTATTTTGTATGATGAGCCATATGCACTATACTGGTTTGATAAGACTCCGACTGGGGGAATGGTTTCGCTATTATCCCATGCTCCTTGTAGAGTGGAGAACTCCGATGAAGTTAGAATTAAACCAACTGACAACAGTGGATTAGTTTGCATCTTTGTAGTTTCGCAGGAATTCCGCCCTGCAGAAAATGAGCCATATTATCTGAATGATTATGAAATACAATACCCGGTAAGAACAAATACCACTCTAATCGATACTATTAACGCAGCTATCAACAACGCTGCAGGCGTAGTGGCTGATTCTAAAGAGTTATCTGATTACAACAAGCTGGTGGCTTACCGCAACTGGATATGCAATGAAGTAACCTATAACGACGCCGCACAGGAAAACGCGGAAACCCCTTACGGTAACCCATGGCAGATGATTTACGTGTTTGATAAAGACGAAAAAACAGATGTTGTGTGCGAGGGTTACTCAAAGGCGTTTAAATATCTTTGCGACTTGTCTGAGTTCAACAACGAAGAGTTGAACTGTTTCATTGCGACCGGAGTAATGAGTTGTTCAAGTTTAGATAACGAATCGGAAGCCAAAGGTGCCGGGGGCCATATGTGGAACATCATCCACATGGGCGATAACGACAATTACCTAGTGGACATCACAAACTGCGATACGAATACCGTTGGATATCCCGACAAACTTTTTATGGTTGGAAAGGCAATGGATCCAAGCAGCAATGCCACAGATGAAAGCTACACATTCTCCATCGATAACGCTTTGGTTATGTTCGCATACGATGCAAATACAATTGGTATCTTCGATGCATCCGAGAGAACCCTGGCTCAGAAAAACTACGAAAACACCTCGGGCAACACGGGTGACACAGGCAACTCAGGCGATACAGACGACCAGGAAACGGAAATCGTAAACTTTGAAATCTCCGGACTCGTAACCAACAAAACCTACACAGGATCGGCAATAAAACAAAATCTTAAGATAACCGCAAACAAGACCAAGACCCTCACAGAAGGCACCGACTACACGGTAGCATACAAGAATAACGTCAACGTTGGCAAAGCCACGGTAACGGTAACATACAAGGGTGATTATCAAGGTGCAGAGAAAATGACACTGACCTTCACCATAAGCCCCAAGACGATCAAACCTACCGTAACCTTAAGCGGAACGAAATATACCTACACAGGTAAACTGATAACTCCCAAGGCCACGGTGAAGTACGCAGGGAAGACGCTTCCGGCTTCCCAGTACACGGTGTCCTACGCATCCGGCAGGAAGGCAGTCGGCAACTACAAGGTGACGGTAACCATGAAGGGTAATTACAAGGGAAGCAACGCCGCGACCTTCAATATTATCCCGAAGACCGCAACCATCTTGGCCCCCACTGCAGCGAAAAAATCCTTTACGGCAAGATGGGCAAAACAGCTCACCAAGATGAATACCAGACAGATCACCGGTTATCAGGTCCAGTGCAGCACCGTTTCCACGTTCAAATCGGGAGTCAAAACGGTCACAGCTGCCGGAGCCACCAAATCATCGGTCAAGGTTGGAGCCCTTAAGGCAAAGACCAACTATTACGTGCGCGTCAGAACATACATGAAGATAGGAACAAAGACCTACTATTCCAACTGGAGCGCAGTCAAAAAAGTCAAAACCAAATAAACAGCAAATTGATGCAGTATGTGTTGAGCGTCTGTCGATGCTCAACATTTTTTCTTTGTGAAAGACCGGAGGATGTTATAAAATCAAAGGGAAGCAAAATCCGGTAACGGCCATTACCTATAGAAAGGCAACGCAATGTTGTATGAGCATGCCTATAACATGTCCATCCGCTTAGCGGGAAAGATGAAAAAGCTGTATTTGACCAGCGCTCTTGAACGCGAGGAACGTGGTCACCTGAAAAACATCGGATACGACGGATGGCATGAAGGGGAACGTAAAGAAAAATACAGACAGGATGTGCTGCCATACTGGAAAAAATTCGGGATAACGCCGAAGAGATTCTGGTTTGAATATTATGGGTCCCGGGATCATATAATGGATCCTCGTTTTATTCCTGCGGACATATATTTCAATGAAATACTGCCTTACATAAATGACGGTCAACAGCGTCCGGGTCTTACGAATAAGGCGTATCTTGAATATCTTTTCAGTGACGTGAAGCAACCGGAGACAGTT
>CADBRY010000047.1 GCA_902797195.1 uncultured Eubacteriales bacterium | reverse complement strand
GGGGTGGACACCGTGGGAGCCATGGTAACTTTTCAGGGGCTGAAGGCCGATAAAAAAGGTTACCGAAAATTCAAGATCCGCACCGTGGAGGGGCAGGACGACTACGGCTCCATGAACGAAATGCTTTCCAGGAGATTTCTGAGAGTCTTCCAAGGAGACGAAACTTTTTCCGTTCTGCCGGACATCATTTTCATGGACGGGGGAAGAGGCCATGTGTCCACGGCTCTGGAAGTCATAGATGCCACAGAACTTGACATCCCCGTACTGGGTATGGTCAAGGACGACAGTCACAGAACCAGGGCACTTGTATATAGAAACGACGATGATGAGTTCGTGGAGATCAGCCTTGCAGACAAGCCGCTGCTGTTTAAATACATCGGGAGGATCCAGGAGGAAGTGCATAGATTCGCCATCGACTATCACCGGAAACTCAGAGGCAAGAACGTTCAAAAATCGGTGCTGGACGAGATACCGGGAATAGGTGAAAAGAGGAGGAACGCTTTGCTCCGACAGTTCAAAAGCGTGGACGAGATTCGCCGAATTGCCCGCAGCGAAAATGGCAGGGAGATCCTCGCCCAGGCGGAATCCATGGACCAGCTGGCAGCGGAGAACGTGTGCAGATATTTTATGAAATAAAATTGTAATACACAGAATAAAATGTTATAATACCCGAAAATTCTGATCGGTCGGGGGAAGTCTGTGAGAAACAGACGCTGTGTCTCAGCAACCGTAAAATCCATAGAAAGGTGGATCAAGCCGGGATACCTGTCGAATCAGAGAGTGTTTATCTTCTGAGATAGGATGGCATGTTGTCAGGAAATTTATGCGCCCACTCAGGAGGAGTGGCGCTTTTTGTTTTAATGAACCGTAATTGCAGGATACATGACAAGAAGACTTAAGTGTTGGATCTGCATAACCATATGCTCCCTGTTGCTTTTTTTCTGGACAGGTGCATATTACGCTGCCTGTCTCACAGCGTTTCTGACAGTCTATATGGCCGGATCATTTGTTTATATCAGGTTTGCCGGATCAGATTTATCTGCCAGGATAACAGGAGGCAGGGAGATGATCCGAGGAGAGGATATAAAGTTTCGGCTGGAGATAAGCAATGGGTCAAGGATCCCCGTCCTTGACGGAGAAGCAGAAGTGATCATAAAAAACGATTTTACGGGGGAAGAGCTGAAAACACTTTTACCCGTATCCGCCGGGAGAGAAGAAAAAAAGACTGTTGATATTCCATATAGAGCTGAACACTGCGGACGAATAAGGACATATCTGGACAGGATCGAAGTCTTCGATCCCCTTAAGCTGGTCAAAGGAGAAAGAGAAGTAAGGTCCGAGGGAAAGGCGTATATACTTCCAACGCAGGGCTCCATGGAACTGGACGACGACAGACTGCGCGCCTACGATCAGGAAAGTTACAGGTACTCTCCCCACAAAAAAGGCGACGATTCCGGAGAGGTTTTTGCCATAAGAGAGTACGAACCCGGAGATGCCCTGAAGAATATCCACTGGAAGCTTTCGGGAAAAACGGGAAAGCTTCAGATAAAAGAAAACGGATTCCCCGAGGATAATGACATCATCGTTCTTCTGAACAGAAGCATATCATCAGAGGGAGGGAACAGAATCAGTACCATAGATAAAGCGGGAGACCTGATGGCATCCGTCAGTTATACACTTATAGAAAAATCCATACCTCACACTGTGGCATGGTACAACCATGATCTCAGAGAAATGGAGTTTTTCAGGATATCCGACAACAACAGCCTGTCGGATGGGGTAAAGCATATGCTGCAATGCGGCTTTGACGAAGGAAAAAGCACAACCGTGATCAGTTATCTCAGCAGGAGAGAAGTTCCAAAGGCTCAGCACCTGTACATTACAGAGGACGAAGTGGATGTGGATAAACTCAGAGGAGATGGAGAAGTCACCATCTTCAGGCCATCAGCTTATAATTAAGGAACTTCCACGGATCGTGGGAGGAATCATTCTGGGGATCGGCAGCCTCTTCTCTTTGCTTACCATTTTTCAGATAGATGTGATCTGGAGCGGGAGCCTGTCATCCGGGCCGGTGGGAGGATTCATAAATTGTTGGAATCAGTTCGCCCGGCTTATGGGAAGGGAGCACTACATCCTTATAGATGTATACGAAGGAGGCGAAGGAAACGGCCTGTTCATATTGGTTCTTGGGGTGGTGATGATACTTATCGCTTACATGACTCTCAGGATAAGCCCGATCCTTTCTGCAATTTTGTACGGACTGCCGATAATGGCGATCTCGGTGCTGTGGGATTTCCATCCGGCCTTTTACGCAGTTATCCTGATGGCCTTCGGGATAATCCTGCCGCTGATCAAATGGGATCTTCCCGAGGGGGAGATGAGGCAGAACATGAAGCCGACTTTAAAAAGGCTTGGAGTTCTGGCAGGGGTGGCCACGCTCGTTCTGTTGTCTTTCCTCATACCCCTGATCCAGAAGCAGCTCACAAATATTTCCCTCATAGAGACGGGGAAGACCTTCAGAGCCGACAAGTGGGATGAGATTAACTACACTGACGAACCGGAACTTACGGTGACCATGGAAAAACCGGAGTCCCTGTACCTGAGAGGATTCGTTGGGGAAAGTTTCGCCGCAGAGGGATGGAAGAGCCTTCCCGTAGAGAAGATATATGAAAACAGAGACAGGGAATACTGGCTGGGCAAGGAGGGCTTTGACGCCCTGAGCCAGCTTACGAAAGTTGACAGCCTGGTGGATGAAGAATCTAAAGAAACCCACGGGATGAATATATCCGTGGAGGGGAAAAAATCAAAGCACGCCTATGTGCCCTATGAACTGGCGGCGGGGGAGATCGAAGGAACAAAGAACTGGGGCAACAGCTTCTTTACTTTTGATTCTTTCCGGGCGGGCCGCAGCTACGATTATTCCGTAACCGAGAATAAAACAGGAAGATGGACCGACCTGGCGGGGGAGCTGTTTACCGCGGAGCTCAGCGAAGACGTTGAGGAATACAGGCGCCTTGAAAGCTACTACAACCGGGACATGTACAGCAGATATACATATCTTGATGACGGCACCATCACCACCCTCAGTGAAAATGTGGGCTCCAGGGGAAATCAGGAGAAGGGTCATGTGGACTACAAGACCGCCATCGCAAAGGTCAAAGATTTCATGGACGGGGAGATAGCATACTCGGAAACTGCCGGTGAGGATAGCAATAAAAGTCTGAAAGAACTCTTTGAGAGCCACAGCGGTACCGATGAAGACTATGCCACCGTCGCGACGTTGATGTTCAGGTACTACGGGATCCCGGCAAGATACGTTAAGGGAGCCCTTGTTACGCTGGAAGATGAAAAGGCAATGGAGCCGGGGCGACCATATAAACTTGACGGTGACAAGAACCACCACGCATGGACGGAGATCTACGTGGATGCTGTAGGCTGGGTGCCCATAGAGATATGCAGCGGCTACTACGATGTGATGAAGGAGGCGGATCTCAGCCGGGGGCTGGATAACGACAGCACCGCCGCGCCCTTCGATCAGGCGGAGAACAATCCACTGCAGGATCCTCTGGGGAGCAATGAAAAGGAGGAAGGCAGGAAGATACCCTGGAAGCTGCTGCTTTTGATCATTGCCGGAGGGATACTGCTGGCGATACTGACATATCTTGCGGTCAAGCTGATCAGAAAAGTGGTGGAAGGGAAGAATCTGAAAAAAACTTTCCACCAGGAGGATGTGAGGAAGGGCGTGTGTGCGGTGTACGGCTACATGCAGAGGAAGAACATCCCCTGCGAAGCGGAAGCCGAGGCCATTGCTATGCGGGGAGCATACAGCCTGCAGCCGGTGACTGAGGTGGACAGATCCCATATGCTCAGGGCCCTTGAAGCGGGCAAGGAAGCCTTAAAAGAAAAGAGGAAGAGAAGATGAGAAATTATGTGTCGAATGTGTCGAAAAAAATTATGATGGCTGCGATGATCGCAGTTCTGACCCTGGTTATCGCAGGACTGTGTGCCGGATGCGGGCAGGGAGGCGCCTCCGATGCCGGCAGCCAGAGATCGAAAACCGCCGAGTATTTCGCGGAAAATGCTCCCTACAAATATGGAGATGAATGGGTGATAATCGGTCTGGCCGAAAGCGGTGAAGAAATCGATCCCGCTGTTTTTGAGAGCTACTACGATTCTGTCAGAGGGACCGTGAAGTCAAAAAAAGGAGTTTTGAGCGAGGACAGATACACGGAATACGCCAGGGTCGCCCTTGGTGCGAAGGCTATAGGCAAGGACCCCACAGATGTGGAAGGCTACGATATCCTCGCACCCCTGGATGATTGGGATAATGTCACCAAGCAGGGATGGAACGGACCGGCCTACGCGCTGATAGCGGCGAACACATGCGGATATCAGCTGAAGAACGAGGACAAATATGTGGATTATCTCGTGAAGGAATTTGAGAAAAGCAAAGAAGGTGAAATGGTGGATGTGACTGCGATACTTGTGCAGGCACTTTCATACTACAGAGACAGGCCCGATGTCAATGAGCTGGTGAACAGTTCTCTTGATAATATCAATAAGGAATTCGAGGATGGAGGTAAAACCTTCGGCACATGTGAAAGTACCGCGCAGGTGATTTTGGCAACCGAATCATGTGACGGCGACGGGACACTTTATATGGAAGATCTGCTTTCATATGCCGATGGTCCTGAATTCAAACACGTGGAAGAGCAGAGCGTGGACAGAATGGCAACGGAGCAGGCACTGATGGCAATGAATGCTGCAGCAGATGAGTAATAAAAGATTTCAAAGAAACATAATCAATATAGGGATCCTTTTGGGGATATTGATTCTGGCAGGGACCAGTGTTTTTGCCATGGTCAACGGCAGGGAGCCGGATCACGGAGAGAACCCCATAGGAGAGCTGGACGTTATGAGGTCACAGATCCTTGTCAAAGGCGCGGGATATGAACTCAACTACGATCAGCAGAAGAAGAGGCAGGAAGAGGAAAAGAAGAAAGAAGAAAAGAAAAAAGAGGAAGAAAAAAAGGGGAGAACCACAGGAGAAGTGCGGACCCGGGCCTGGGCAAATGCGGCCCCTGGGGCGGGTAACGATTCAAACAACTCCGGCTCATCAAATAACACAAACTCCAAAGGAAGTGGGAACACCGGTAAAAAGGGGACAAATGATTCTAAGAAAGGCAACGAAGGGGGAAAGAAGAATAACAACAAACCCAGTAACAATGTAAGGCCAAGCCCCGATAATCCGGGAAACCAGGATGTTCCGGAGGGACCAAACAACCAGATAGATGAAAGCATGCTTCCCGTAATTGAAACAGATCTTGAAGACGGTGGGACATATGGGGGGAACTACCTGGGATTCTATGTGTCAGCGAAGGACTACAAGAACAGAAGCATAAGCAGACAGTTTTTCGATGTACATGCAAATGGTGTGAAATTATACAGTTCAGGGACGGATGAT
>CADBRY010000046.1 GCA_902797195.1 uncultured Eubacteriales bacterium | reverse complement strand
TTCGGCCTGCGCGGTTTGGTTGCCCTTGCAGGAGCCGGAGGCCGCCTATGCAGCGGAAGGCTATGACAGCGTGGCATCTTCGGCGGAGACCGCCAAGTCCGTATCCATCGGAAAGTACGGCATGGTACCCATCTACGGAAGGGATGTGAAAGACGGAAGCTATGATGTGCTGGTGGAAAGCAGCTCAACGTTTTTTCATATAGAAAAAGGTCAGCTGGATGTGAAAGACGGTAAGATGACCGCTAAGATAACCCTGTCCAGCGTCAGCTACAAGTTTGTATATATGGGGACTGCAGAAGAGGCGGCCGCAGCGCCTTTGGAAGATTATATAGAGCCGAAGAATCGGGATTACAGAAGCACATTCACCATTCCCGTAGAGGCTCTCGACAAGGAAATAGAGTGCGCCGCTTACAGCAAGAGAAAGAAGAAGTGGTATTCCAGAAGGATACTGTTTACAGCATCATCGCTAAAAGAAGGAGCGCTTAAAATAGAGCTTCCTGATTACGACAGGATAGAGGAAGCCCTGGAGCTTTACGACCAGTCAAAGGGAACGGACACTCTGAAGGCTGCGGAGAAGGCAAAGGAAAAAGCGGCGGAGCCTGAAGTGGACGAGGGTACCATATCCGTGGATCCTGTACCCGTCAAGAAGAAGGACGGCGAGTACTCCATACAGGTGCACATGACAGGGGGAAGCGGCAGAGCATCGGTAACATCCCCAACCTGGTTCATCGTCAAAGACGGCAAGGCCTATGCCCGCCTCATGTGGAGCAGCACTTACTACGACTACATGATCGTGGGTGGAAAGAAATACATGAACGAGTCCTCGGACGGAGGCAACTCGACTTTCACCATTCCCATAACGGCCATGGATGAAGCCATGCCGGTGGTGGCAGATACCACGGCAATGGGACATCCGGTGGAGATCGAATACAAGCTGACCTTTTATGAGGACACCATCGGAGACAAAAGCCAGATCCCCCAGGAGGCGGCGATCAATGTGCTGATCATAGCGCTGATAATAATACTTGTGGGGGCTGTTTTGAACTACATTGTAAAGAGAAAAAGGAAGCGTTGACAGAATGAATGTAAAGGCAACGACAATCGACCATCACAGAGCGGACATTTCCGTAAGGGAGCTCTTTTCCTGCAGCGAACAACAGGCGGAGAAGATATATGAAATGCTGAAGGAGGACTCCCGTATATCCGGATCCGTACTTATAAACACCTGCAATCGGACGGAACTCTACCTTTCTTTGGAGGAAGACTCTACCGAAGGAAGGGGGAAAAGCACGTCATCAGAGTCCGGCAAAGGAGCAGCCGATCCCTTCGAAATACTCTGCGGGGCTTTGGAGATAGATCCGGATGTCTACAGAGATTATCAGGTCACGATGGAAAACGAAGATGCTCTCAGACATCTTTGTCTCCTTACGGCAGGAGCCCAATCCCAGCTTTGGGGTGACAGCCAGATAATAACCCAGGTTGGAGAGGCGGCGGATCACGCGAGAAAAATCAACGCTTCAGACAGTGTGCTGAACACAATGTTCAGACTTGGCATAACCGCAGGGAAGGAGATCCGCACAAACGTTGACCTTTACATAAATGACGCATCCACAGCGGGAAGAGCCGCAGAAAGGATCCTTATGGAACCGGAAGTGGAAAGCGTCCTTGTCATCGGAAACGGAACTATCGGCAGGCTGGTGGCGGAAAATCTGGCAGACTCCGGGGTGAATACATTTATGACCCTGAGAAAGTACAACAACGGACAGGCCTTTGTGCCCGATAAGGTACAGGCGGTGCCCTATGCAGACCGGTACATCGTTATGGAAAAGTGCGAGGGTGTTGTAAGCGCCACAGCCAGTCCCCATGTGGTGATCACCAGGGAAGGGCTGGAAGAAATGAAATCGCCCCCAAGCATACTCATCGACATGGCGGTCCCCAGAGACGTTGAGGAAGGGGTTAATGAAATCCATGGGGTGCAATGTTATAATATCGATGACATAAGCAGGGGCCGGCACATCCAGCTCAAGGATGACCAGATGAGCCGGCTGGACAAATACATTGAAGACCAGATCAGAGAATTCCATCGCTGGGAGGCATCCCGGGAGAAGATAGACGGCAGGATCAGAAGGCTCACAGCCGAGGACAGGGATATTTCCGAGAGAAGGCATTTCCCTCTTTTCATTGACACCCTTGATCAAAAGGTGGTTGTGATCGGCGGAGGAAATATTGCCGAGAGAAGGGTGATGACAATGTCCGAGTTCGGCTTCGACATCACGGTGGTCTCAGGTGACCTGACGGATACGCTCAAAAGGATGGAAGAGGGAAAGGCGATCAAATGGATCCCGGGAAAATTTCGGGCGGACGACGAACAGCCCGGCGAGATCGAAGCCCTTATGGACAGCGCCTGGCTGGTGCTCGCCTGCACCAACGACAGAAACGTCAACAGAGCGGTGGGAGAATACTGCCGCGGGATAAACAAACTGGTGAACATATGCGACGCCAGGAATGAATCCACCTTCTGGTTCCCGGCGGTAGCCCTGAACGAGGAACTGACCGTGGGCGTGGTAGGCAAAGGCAACGATCACATGAATGTGAAGAAGGCAGCTGCAGCCCTGAGGGAAGTAGTTGAAAATAAATCATACAAGTAGAGAAACTGAAAAGGTTGAAGCAGAATGAAAATAAAAATCGGAAGCCGGGAAAGCGCCCTGGCTGTCATCCAGTCGGAGATGGTGATAGATGCGATCAAAGAATACGATCCATCCATCCAGGTCGAGCTGGTGACCATGAAAACAAAGGGAGACAGGATACTGGACCGAAACCTGGACAAGATCGGAGGAAAGGGGCTCTTCATAAAGGAGCTTGAGATCGCCCTTATTAATGAAGAAGTGGATCTGACCGTACACAGTCTCAAGGATATGCCCATGGAAGTCCGGGACGAACTTCCCATACTTGC
>CADBRY010000045.1 GCA_902797195.1 uncultured Eubacteriales bacterium | reverse complement strand
ATTACGGCAGAGGTGAAAAGTTGCCTTTGCATGAAGAAAAACTGGAGGGGCGCATGAAAAAGCTGAATAGAGATATCGATGTTCTTGCGACCTTTAGGGTTGGGGAGCCGCCGGAGCCGCACAAGTTCCGGGTAAGGGACCGATACGAGAACATACATGTACTGAAGGTGGGCCGGATACTGGACATAAGAAAAGAGAAGTCTCTTGGGTATGATATCTGGGTATATGAGTGTCTGGGCAGGATCGGTGGATACGAGCGCCCTTATGAGTTGCAGTACAACGTCCAGAAAGCTCGCTGGCAACTGGTGAAGATCTGACTGCCGCCTGCTGTGATATTGTGGTATAATCTGGTTGTGAAGTAATTTCAGAATAATCTGTCAACAATAAAAGAGGAGTCTATGAGCAAAGTACTTTTGTTAAACGGCAGTCCGCATCCGCAGGGCTGCACGGCAACGGCTCTTGACGAGATGGTCAAGGTATTTGAAGCGGAAGGTATTGAGACGAAGCTTGTTCAGGTGGGCACAAATGACATACGCGGGTGTATCGCCTGCGGCAAGTGCATGCAGACGGGCAAGTGTGTTTTTGATGACCTTGTAAACGAAACTGCGCCTGAGTTCGAAGAGGCGGCAATACTTCAACCTTCGATGTCCTGAACAAATACTTCACCATAAGCGGCATGCCTGTTGCGGCATCCACGTATTGGAATATGGTTCACGGTTTTACGGCAGAAGACGTTAAGAAGGATCTTGAGGGGCTGCAGACAATGCGGAATCTGGCCAGGAATATGAGCTTCATGATCAAAGCCTTCGCCGATGCCAAGGAAACCTACGGGTACCCTGAAGAAGAACACAGCGTGTTCACCAACTTCAGCGATGGTAAATAAAAGTATGGAAAAACTGTTTTCAAATGAAGCTGTCAACAGCGGCAGGCAGGCGGAGCTTGATCTGGCAAAATGCCTTGCCATCTTTTTTATGATCTTTCTCCACTGTCTGATGGTCACCTCCGGCTTCGCAAACGATGTCAGTTCGTTTATGCAGAAGGGGATCTCACAGCTTTTAGGCGGGCCCTTTGCCGCGCCTGTATTCATGTTCTCAATGGGCGTTGGAATCGTGTATTCCCGAAACCAGGAGCCGACATATCTTGTGAAGCGGGGTTTCAAGCTGATGCTCCTTGGACTGGTGGTAAATATAGGGGAGTTCTTCCTTCCTCATTTTCTGGCGGGAAAGCTCCTGGGAGAATGGGACATCTTCCCCATTGCGGGAGGGCTGTTGCTGTTCTGCATCGATATCCTGGCATTTGCGGGCATGGCCATGATGCTGATCGGAGTGCTTAAAAAGCTGAACATGTCCCCGGTGCATATGGTAATTGTCGGCCTTGTGCTGTCGGTTCTGGGATCATTTTTAAGGTTTCACGATTTTGGCAGCAACGTGCCGAATCTCATAGCGGGTTACTTCATAGGAAGCGCGGGAGGATTTACAGCATTCCCTCTTTTCAACTGGTTCATATTCCCTGCCGCTGGAGTGCTTTTTGGCGAGTACTATAAAAGATGTAACGACAAGAAGAAGCTGCTGCGGTTCTGGCCTCTGGGACTGGTGATTTCACTCGTATATTTCGTCACATCCTGGTACAGACCGGAAGGATTTTTATCGGAAACTCATCACTATTACTTCATGACCACCATAGATGCCATGTTCTGTCTGATGTGCATTTATGGAGTGATAGGTATGTGTTATCTCATATCCACATTTTTACCGGATCCTGCCATAAGATTCTTTTCAAAGACCAGTGGCAATCTGAATGCTCTGTATGTGATCCAGTGGTTTTTGATACCCCTTACGTATATTTTTATCGTTTACTTCAACAGAGATATCGTGTTTGGCGACTTATCACTGATCATTATATCCCTTTTGGAGATCGGGGCAGCTGCGGCACTGGCTGCGGGATATAAGCAGGTGGTGAAAAGTCAACGAAAGGTAGGAAAAGTATAATGAGAAGAAAATATAAAGCAAGATTCTGGTCGTTCTTCTCCCTGTTGATTGTGGCAACCATGGTTTTTGCTTCATTTGCCAGCCCTGTCATGGCTGAAGGAGAAACCGAACAAAAGAGCGAAGAATTAAAGAAAAAGAAAATTGAGTTCCTGGTCAAATCATCACAAGAAGACCCTAAGGGCGCATTGTCAGCCGCCGAAGCGGACACCTCCAACGATGATGAAGGACGCGGGCTACACAAAAGGCCGGACACCTTTAAGAAGAACTTCGACCTGACCCCGGAGCAAAAGGAAAAGACGATCAAAGAATGTGAAAAGATCGTGGCGGATATCATTGACCCTAATATGAGCGATCTGGAAAAATACTACACCCTTTCCCTTT
>CADBRY010000044.1 GCA_902797195.1 uncultured Eubacteriales bacterium | reverse complement strand
GTGAGTTCCATGATCTTCTCATACATGCCCACTGCATCGGTAGCATCCATGTGGAAGTATTCATCCGCAAGGTCCAGCTTTCTCGCTCTGTCTTCCGACTTCTGTGAACCTGCTGCGCAGATGACTTTACCGGTGACTCCGGCCATCTTCTTGGCTTCGTAAAGGCAAAGGAGTCCGGATTTTCCGCCTCCTCCGATTACCAGCACTGTATCTCCGGGGCGTGTAAGCTTGGCTGCCTGTGCGGGAGCGCCTGCAACGTCCAGTGCGGAAAGTGCCAGACCCTGAGGCATGTCTTCAGGAAGCTTTGCATAGATGCCGCTCTGGAAGAGTATGGCCTGTCCCGTAATATCCACCTGATCGATCGCAGGTCTCATTTCGTGAATTTCTTCTATTACAAGAGGGGTAAGAGAGAGGGATACCAGAGTTGCGATCTTGTCCCCAACCTTAAGGTCGCCCTTGTACTCGGGTCCGATTTCCTTAACCGTTCCGATAAGCATTCCGCCGGATCCTGTCCAGGGGTTCTTGTGCTTTCCTGCGTTGGCAACGATTTCCTTCATCTTATCCTTGACTTTGTTCATCTCGGCCTCGTCGCCCTCAATGTCAACAGGCTTCTTGCCGTCGCACACTCTCTTTACTATCTCGGTAAAAGATGCGGAATCGATGTTAAGGGTGATAACGTCGATCAGGACTTCGTTATCATAGATCTCCATGGTGTTGTCGATCACGTCTGCCGGCTGTGGCAGGATTCCCTTTGGTGAGATAACTCTGTGTGTTCCGAACGGATTACCTTTTTTCATTTGCATTTCCTCCTTAATTTTTTCCGGTCTGTTCTTTTACCAATAATTCTGAAGCAATTAGCGTGCCAATGGCCTGTCAGCGGTCCCCGCCGGCATCCTTCCGATATAAAACCTCGCATTATTAGTGCAATGCGAGGTTTTCTCCGTTTTTTTATCATCTGATTCCCATGTGATCCGCCCCGATTTGAACCGCATATGGTTCATGGGTTCTTTCAGCCTGATTCAGTCGGTGTTCTTATCACGGGCGGGATCCTCTGAGCCTGTCTAGTCTATACCGTACTTGTTCTTTTTTCTTACGAATTGTGTCTGGCTGATACCTATTGCCTTTGCAGCCTTACGGGTAGACCCGTATTTTTCCCAGGCCTGTTTGATAAGATCCTTCTCAAAGGCATCCACAAGCTGACCCAGGCTGGCCCCGCCCTCTTCTATATTTTCACTTGGCAGATTGCCCTGTATCCTGTCGGCCATCTGATCATCAAGCTCGGACAGCACATCCATCAGGGTTATATTCTCGTTTTTGCTGCTTATCATCAATCGCTGGACCACATTCTCAAGCTCACGGATGTTCCCCGGCCACTTCCGGTTCATCAGATACTCAACGGCATCATCGTCCATATACTTGTCCATTCCGAATTTCTCGTTGTATTTTTCTATGAATGAGTGCACCAGAGGCGGTATATCCTCTTTTCTTTCGCTCAGGGCCGGAATGACTATGGGGAAAACGTTCAGTCTGTAATAAAGGTCTCTCCTGAATGTTTTCTGCTCCACCATATCCTCAAGTCTTCTGTTGGTGGCGGAAATGATCCTTACGTTGGTCTTTATGGGGACCGTGCCTCCAACTCTCATGAATTCACCGTCCTGTATCACCCTCAGAAGTTTGGCCTGCATATCCAGAGGAAGCTCTCCCACCTCATCCAGGAATATTATTCCGTTGTCCGCAGCTTCAAAGAGACCTTTTTTTCCTTTTGAATCCGCACCTGTAAAGGCGCCCTTCTCGTAGCCGAAGAACTCCGATTCCATGAGATTGGGGGATATGGAGGCGCAGTTTACCTTTATATACGGATGTATTTTTCTGCTGCTGTTCTTCTGGATCAGTCCCGCGATCTTTTCCTTACCTACACCCGTATCCCCGGATATGAGCACATTGCAGTCGTACTTGGCCACGGTCATGGCTTCGCTTAAAATGGAGCTCATTGTCCTGCTGGCAACGACGAAATCTCCCGCTTCGTTCAGATGCTGATTCCTGTAGATCTCGTCCAGCTCCAGCTCGTATGTGATCTTCCGCCCCTTTTGTTTTCTGGCCTGTCTGCTGATGAGAGACCCTTCCAGCCAAGGGGCAAGCTCTCTTACGATCTCGAAGTCGAATTCATCGTAGGCCACCAGATATCCGTCGGCACACTTTATGTCCAGATCCCTTGATGCCCCCTCTGTGATGTATAGAGCCATGTTGTAGTTGCTGATGAAGTTTGCAAAGACAACGGTTCCTCCGGATCTTGTAGCCATGATGTTGATAGTCTCAGAGCCGGGGATATCCACGCAGTTTACTGACATATCCATGTCGGGATAGGGCTCCAGAAGCTCAAGACATGAAACGGGTCTTAGCATGTTCATGCTGGCTTCTCCGTTAAATGTTTCTTTCATAAGCTGATGTATTTTCTCACCCTGAAAAAGGTCTTCAGAATTTCTGTCAAGGAAGCAGTAGATCTTTGCATCTTTTCCCGCAGCCCTTCTTATGGTATATCCGTAGAGAAGATTTGTAAGCAGATTGTTGCCCATTACCGCTATGTTGTTCTTTCCCTCCGCAAGCTTGCTCACTTTGTAAAGGGTCCCTGATTCATTGAACACAAAAAGGAGCAGATCTTCGGGAAGGTCTTCGGGTTTTCTGAGAATGGGGACTCCGGGAAGAAGGATGGCATAGCCTTCCGCCTCAAACTGCGAGTAAACCGGATCCACCGAAAGAATATTGTTGATAACCATGGGGACTCCTGCCAATGAGGCATTGCAGAACACTTCATCCCCCGCCTTCAGACCCTGGACATTGTCATAACCGGGATCTATTTCCTCGATGACTCCGTAGAGAACTCCTCCCGTATCGGTAACAGGATTGTGGAGCTTTCCTCTCTTTAAGACTATATCGTATATTATCTCCTTTAAGCGGCCCTCGTCTTTTCCGGCCTCCTGCCATATCTGTCTGAAGCTGGTTCCTTCTATATGTACCCTCTTAAGACTTACACGGATCTCACCATTTCTAAGTTCCCTGCTGTTGTCCAGCTGCCATGATGCAGCGGGAAAAACCTGGGGTGGTGAAAGGACTCTGTCGACTCCGTAGTAGTTCTTCATTTTCATCACCTCTGCTGTCTTCCGTGAACCGGCCAAAGCCGTGAACACAATTTGAACGCACCTTTTCATCCCCTTTGAACCATATGCGGTTCATTCTTTCCTGTTTTCAATAATAATGCATTGGCACAGCATTTGCAATATCAAAGGAGTAGAAAGGAGCTTAAGACTATGGAAAAAATCACTTCAACTCTCAGACTTCGTATGTCACACAAAGACGCTCACTATGGCGGCAGCCTGGTAGACGGAGCACATATGGTGCATCTCTTCGGCGATGTGGCCACGGAGCTTCTCATCAAGGCCGACGGGGACGAAGGTCTCTTCCTCAGATATGATGAGGTTGAGTTCCTGGCTCCAACCTATGCCGGTGACTACATCGAAGCCTACGGAGAGATCACAGAATTCGGTAATACCTCAAGGAAGATGACTTTTGAAGCAAGAAAGGTCGTCGCAGCAAGACCTGACATCAGCCCTTCAGCGGCTGACGCTCTTGAGGAGCCTATCGTGGTTGCCCGGGCAAAGGGTATCTGCGTAACACCGAAGGAAGCAAAAAGAAAATAACAGTTTCAACTTCTTCTCTTAACAGAACAAAGGGCCGCAGCAATCTGGCTGCGGCCTTTTGTTTTATTTAAAGTGACTTCAGATAATCTATCTCTTCTCTTGTGAGTTTCCTGTAGTGACCTTCTTTCAGTCTGCCAAGTCTGATCTCGCCGATGGATATCCTCTCCAGCTTCTGCACTCTGTTCCCGACGGCGGCGCACATCTTGCGGACCTGCCTGTTCTTTCCTTCCCTGATGGATATCTCAAGGACGGCGCTCTTTGGCTTCTGCTTTATCAGCCTGACCTTTGCGGGAGCTGTGATCCAGCCTCCTATATCAACTCCTTTGCGGAGGCGGTCTATCCTCCTTGAGGATACCACTCCTTCCACTTCCGCCACATAGGTCTTATATACTTCACCGGAAGGATGTGCCATGCGGTTTGCCACATCTCCGTCGTTGGTCATTATCAGAAGCCCCGTTGTGTTGTAATCCAGTCTTCCCACGGGAAACACCCTGTCGGTAATATCGGACACAAGCTCCGATACCGCGGGCCTCCCCTTTTCGTCATCCATGGATGTTATATATCCCGCCGGTTTGTTCAGGGCGAAATACACCCTCTTTTTCTCCCCGTTGATGACTCTGCCGTTTACGCTTACCACATCATCTTCGGACACATCCATGCCCAGCTTGCAGCAGACGGATCCGTTGATCTTTACATTGCCGTTTACTATGAGCTCATCGGCTTTGCGGCGGCTGCACACCCCCGCTGAGGCTATATACTTATTGAGACGCATTTGTTCTGACCTCTGCCCTCTTGCTTTCGGCGTCCATATCCCGCCTGAGAAGTCCGTCCTGAGCAAACATGTTTTTCAGGACCTGGATATCCACTTCTATATCCATCTGTTCCTTTTCCAGAATGTCCGCCTCTATGTTGCCAAGAGCCTCCGCACTGGTATGGAGAGCTTTCTTTATCTCGTTTCTCGTCTCATCTGAAATATCCTCAGACTGGTAATTCTCGATGAGCTCCATTATCTGAGGCAGGTAATATCTGTAGAGATTCCTTATGCTGCCGGTCTTCTTTATTTCCGGATCGCTCTGCACTCTCCCGTCGATCCTTCTAAGAGACCCCTCGATGCCGTAAAGGGAGCTTCTCACATCCTCCTCTCCCGTCTCTCTTATGGCCTTCTGTATCATTTCAAGGTCCGTCATCTTCACTTTGATAACGGGCTCCTGTTTCCATTCCGCCTGGGGAGCATCCTCGTCGTCCTGCCAGTTCCCCTCCGAGGGTCTGGCCTGTTCGCCGCCCTTATAGCTGTAGGCCTCTTTCTCTTCTTTTTCTCTGAACGCATCCTCGGTCTCGGGAAGAGGTTTTATGGGCCTTCCTCCAATGGTCATTACCAGAAGATCTCTTTCCCCGTCTATATGGGCTTCTATATTGTAATTTGGTCCGATGAAGAAATCGCTTGCGATCATCTTCTGAAGATCGGAATATACGGTTTTTTTCGCCAGCTTCATCCTTTCCGCCAGCATGCTTATGGAAGTGTTCCCTCTGTTGTCGATGAGGGCTTCATACCGGTCCCACTTGTTCACCTGGGACTTTGCAAGATAGAGCAGGACCACTCCGGGTATGAGAAAAAGCAGCCCGTCCATAAAGTCTCCCATGGAGAAATTGCTGATGGATTCCAGCATGGAGATGCCTCCGATAGCCGTCAGGACCCATCCCCAGATCTTCATGGTCCTGCAGCTTCTTTTGTTTCTTATTTTCTTCAGCCTCTTTTCGTTGAAATACAGGTTATCCATTCTACGCACCTCAGTTTCCTTTCCTGCTTATATTTGATTTTATCACCATTCCACAGGTTTTTAAACACTTGCAAAGGCAACTTTTCGTTGTAAGCCCTTAACATGGATGATAATATTGTGTAGTCAGATTAGAGTAACCACAGATCAATTTAAGGAGATATAAGCTTGAACACCGCAAAACATCGTATATTAATACCTGCCCTGCTCATTGCAGCGGCCCTGATCGCCGTGGCGGCATTTTTTCTTTACAAACCGGAAATGAAGGAACAGACCATCACCGTCGGTCAGGACAGCTACAGCATCGCCTCGGAAGGAGAACCCTTCAGCATCAACGCAAAAGGAGAAACGGATCTTTCCTATGAAAGCAGCGATCCTTCCGTAGCCGAGGTGGATGAAGCCGGCATGCTCCGGGGAAAGAAGGCGGGCAAAGCCACCATCAATATCACCGCCGAAGAAAGCAGACGGTACTATCCCGCAGAAAAGAGCATCACGGTGACCGTCTCCGATTACACTCCCGCAAGCGGCAGGATCGCCCACTCATCGGGAGATAAAGACGAACGCTCCGGGGACAGCACAGGTTCCGAATCTGTGATCACCGATTACTTCTACGGACCGGGAACGGACTGGAAGGACTGGAGTTTCATAATACGCTGCAACGATCCTGAAATATCAAAAAAAGCTGCGATGGCCGCCACCTATACTGTGAGCAATCCCAATTTTGGCTACAACGCCTGGGAGCCCACAAGTCAGGAGAGAGTCGATAACAGAGCCTCCATCTACAAGGCCGTCAGCGAAAGCCTGCCGGAGAATCCCTCATTGGAGGATCTGAAGGGAATTCAGAAGATAACAAAAAAGGCCGATACCTCATGTACCCCCACTCTTATGTCAGGGTACTGGCTCTACATAGACATGGGATCGAAGATCAAGCTCACATGGCGTGAGCCCTACGACAAGGAAGCTTTTTACTATTACTGCGGAACGGCAAACGTTGAACAAAACCAATTGCGTCAGGCTATACAGCAGGTCAACGATGAATATACCGAAAAAGGCATGATGGCACCCTTTACGATTATAGACGTCCCCGAATCGGAGCGGGCCGAGACCTTTGACAAAGCCAATATCAAAAATACGTTGAAGCGGGGAGACATAATCTGTTCATGTCCCGATCCCAACAAAAACGGGCATACGGTAATGGTGTTGTAATGAAAAAGGAACTGCTCAAATATCTTATCGCCATCGAATCCCTCTCGGTTTTCGGAAAGCTTAAGGAAGACCCTGTGATAGGTTGCCTTTACAGACTGCTCCGGGACCTTACCGCAGAAGAGGATGACCTTGATCCCGTCACTCTCACGGAGGCTTATTCGGCTCTGATAAGCACCCTCTATCCGGTCACATCCGACCTTAGTGAATACATCCGAAAAGCCGTCGTTACCGACGACAACTTCTATATCCAGGCCATAGCCTGCGGCGATCCCATAAGCGATGAAGTGCGGCAGGCGGCAGAATGGGAGCTGAATAATCTGGAGTATATCGCAGGGATCAGCTGCCATATGATCAAGGATGCCATTGCCGAAAACGAAACAGAACCTGTCAGCAGCCTGATAAAAGGGATGCCTCAGTGGGTCAATTCCCCTCTCAATCTTTCGGAGGATTTTTCAAAGAAGGTGTCCGATCTCAGCAGGACCGGTTACGGGATGTTTGCGGGACACGTATTCTTCAGAGTATCGGGTGAAGAGATCATCCCTGTGCCCCATCCCGACGCACAGTCCCTTTCAGAGCTCTTCGGATATGAACGTCAGAAAGCTCAGATCATTAAAAATACGGAAGCTCTCCTTGGAATAAAGGGCGACGGCAAATCATCTTCCGCCAGCAACATGCTTCTCTACGGCGATGCGGGCACGGGAAAGAGTTCCACCGTCAAGGCGGTAGCCGGAGAATACGCCGACCGGGGTCTGAGGCTGATAGAAATCAAAAAGGATCAGCTTATGCAGATCCCCAAAGTACTTGAAACCATCTCCCGCCAGCCTCTTAAGTTCATTTTGTTCATAGACGACCTCAGCTTCACGGAAAATGACGATAATTTCTCCGCCCTTAAAGCCACCCTGGAAGGAAGCGTGACGGGCCGGGGAGACAACTCGGTCATCTACGCAACAAGCAACAGGCGCCACCTTATACGTGAGAGTTTTTCGGACCGGAACGGAGACGATATACACGTCAACGATACCCTCCAGGAAACCATGAGCCTGTCTGCCCGATTCGGGCTGACGGTGATCTTCGAAAGACCCGACAGAGACGAATATCTTGATATAGTGGTAAACCTGGCCCGATTGAACGGCATCAACATGGCTGAAGATGAGCTGATCAACAAGGCGGAGACCCACGCCATACGGCGAAACGGAAGAAGTCCCAGGACCGCCAGACAGTTCGTTGAGCTGTTGAAATCAGGATTCTATCAATAGTTGGTCAAGGCTCCGGCCGGTCAAGGTATTCAAGGAGTTTTGCCCTGTCGTTTTCCACCTTGCCGTCCAGCACGGCGTAAAGGAGCTTTTCCAGCACCCCGCCCATAGCAGGTCCCGGGGTTACCCCTGCATCCATCAGATCTTTTCCATTTACCGCCAGATCTTTGACGCGAAGGCAATCCCCTTCTTTTTCTATTTCCATTATCCTTCTTTTTATCCTGTTGAATTTATCGAGGAGTTCTTCGGTGACATTTCCCGTTGCGATATTGTCCGCCTTCTTGAAATCCAGTATCTCAAGGAGCACCTCCGTGCCATGTCTGGACATCCACCTTTTCAGCAGTCTGTCATCCTCCTCGAAGACAAGGTCGTGATAGTGCACCAGATAGCAGATCCTGTCCCGGGTAAAACCATCTGATCTCAGCCGTTGGAGTATGGCTCTGCATATCCTGTCACCTTCGCCGGCATGGCCGTAAAAATGACCTATCCCGTCCTCATCCAGGGTGAATGTGGACGGCTTTCCCACATCGTGGAGCAGGGCCATAAGCTTCATGTATTCCCTGTTTTCCGGAGTGGTCTCCACAGCCTCCATGGCTCTGATACAGTGTTCCAGAACATCGTAACGATGGTAGCTGTTTCTCTGATGGAAACCTCTTATATCCTCCAGCTCCGGAATGACCACCGAGAACACATCCGTAAATTCCCGGACCACTCTGCCGGCGGATTTGCCCGCCAGAGTTTTTTTCAGCTCCACAAATATCCTCTCAGGGGATATCTGTTTGAGAAGATCTTTATGCAAAAGCAACGCATCCGCCGTATCCTTTTCTATCTCAAAATCCAGCACAGATGCGAATCTGAGAGCCCTCATTATCCTGAGGCCGTCCTCCCGGAATCTTACATTGGGATCTCCCACCGCCCTGATGAGACCCTTCTTAAGATCTTCTCTTCCTCCAAAGGGGTCGATCAATTCTCCATCCAGGCCTACGGCCATGCTGTTTATGGTAAAATCTCTCCGGGCCAGATCCTCTTCTACGGAGCCTACGAATCGTATTTCATCGGGATGCCTGCCGTCGGAATAATCTCCATCGGAACGAAAGGTGGTCACTTCCACCGGGATCTTTTCTCCCCCTTCTTCCACAGGCATCATCACGGTGACCGTACCGTGTTTGATCCCCGTGTCTATGACATGCCACTGCCTGAAAACTTCCTTGACCTCTTGAGGAGATGCGCCGGTGGTAACATCCAGATCGGTCCTGTCTTCATTTCCTCTCAGAGCTTCACGGACGCATCCCCCCACAAGCAGGGCTTTGTGGCCGTTTTTTTCAAGAGCCTCCAGCACGGGCCTTGCCCTTTCTATGTACTTTTCGAAAACCTTTACATCCATATAACAATGATATCACGATATCTCCCCTCATACCAATTCATGAAAATGAGTTAGTGTTTTTTTCAGAAATACATGCTAAAATGTTTTGTTGAAAGGCGGAGAGTATGAACATTGAGATACAAAGCTGTGGCCTTCTTATGCTGGTGATCCTGCTTATAATCCTGCTGAGGGAAAAGAGTCTGGATCTGAGCAGGCGGAGGAAGTTTATCGCCACCATGGTTTCATGCATGGTGTGTGTTGTCATGGATATTATCTCCGTAATAGCCATAGTAAATGCCAGCAGGGGAAACTTCCCTGACTCCGCCACCTTTGTGATCTGCAAACTCTACCTGATTTTTCTCATAAACGTTGGTTACCGCAGCTTCGTATATGCGGCGGGAGAATTCTTTGATGAAAGCACCCACAGGATAGTCAGGATCATATACAGAACCATCGTTATCCTGGGTATGTTCTTCATCGCCATACTGCCTATCGACTATTACTGCAGCGGACGTGTGGTATATTCCCACGGGCCCTCCACAATGGTCACATACGCTCTGGCATTCATCCTTCTCGTATCTACCGTGCTGATCGCCATAACAGGCGGCAAGAGCACATCAAGACGGCGGAAGAGAGTTATAATACTCTGGCAGATGAGCTGGATAATCGCCGCATTCATACAGTTTGTCAGGCCCGAACTTCTTCTTGTAAGCTTCGCCGCATCCTTTGGAATAGTTATCGTATACGCAGAACTTGAAAACCCCAACGAGGGTATAGAAAGAGTCACGGGACAGTTCACCGCAAACAGGCTCTACACATATACCATTGAGCTTTACAAACGCAATCAGCCCTTCTCATCCATGCACCTGAGCGTGGATTACGGCGCGGGAGATTTCGATCTTGAACTTGAGACTCAGGCCATGAGGAGGATAGCCTACTTTCTGGACAGAGACAAAAAAGGCTCCTATATATTCAGAGAGTCGGACCGTGATTTTGTGGTCATATATAAAAGCGAAGATAAACTCTATGAAGATTACGAAAGAGCCCGGGAACATCTTGAGGAGACTGTGGGCATGCCCGTTAAGATCGCCTACACCCTCATTCCCGACAGCCGTATTTTTGATAACGCCGACGAGTTCATGCAGTTCCAGCATTTCAATGTGAGGAATGCCGACACGTCCACCTCCGTCATAGCGGGAAAGAGCCACGCTGAAGAAATGCGGGAGTACCTTAAGACCAGAGATCAGATAATCTGGGCTCTGGCAAACAACGGAGTGGAAGTCTATTATCAGCCGATATATAACGTAAAGAAAAACGCCTTTACCACCGCAGAAGCTCTCGTGCGCATACGGGACAACAACGGAAATCTGATCAATCCCGGCAGTTTCATTACCATCGCCGAAGAAAACGGTCTTATAATACCCCTGGGCACCGAAGTGTTCAGGCAGGTGTGCGCTCTGCTTGCGTCAAAGGAGCCTCAGAAATACGGCCTGGAGTATATGGAGATCAATCTGTCCATGGCCCAGTTCAACGAAAACGAACCCGCCGGCAGCCTTATCAGAATCATGGATGAATACGGCATAGATCCCCACATGATAAACCTGGAGATCACCGAAACCGCCGCCTCATCCACCAAGCAGGTGGTCCTTAAAAACATGAATACCCTTATCGAACACGGGGTTCATTTTTCCCTGGATGATTTCGGTACGGGAAGATCGAATTTCGATTACTTTTTCGAGATGCCCGTGGATGTGGTCAAGTTCGACTATAAGTTCACCCACTGGTATTTTGAAAGCGAAAGGTCTGAGAATATCGTAAAAAGCATAGTGGGCATAATGTCCAGAATGGATCTTCCCATAGTCATGGAAGGCATAGAGACCCGGGAGCAGCTTGATGCCATGATAGATCTGGGAGCATCCTTTATTCAGGGCTTCTATTTTTCAAAGCCAATTCCCGAAAAAGAGTTCATGGCCTTTTTACGTGAAAAGAGCGGTGAGAACTGAAAATGCTGGGGTATGTCCTTCCTGACAAGAGCGAACTGAAGCTCAGAGAGTACGAGATCTACAGCGGTTATTACTGCGGCATATGTAAATATATCGGCAGGACCTTCGGACAGTTCCCCCGAATGGCCCTCAGTTACGACGCCGCCTTCATGGCCCTCCTTCTCTCCAGTGTGGACGACACTCCCGACTCTCCCGTAAGTGAGCACTGCATCGTCCACCACATAAAATACAAGACAGTTGTGAGAAATCCGTCCATCGAATACGCCGGCGACGTCATGTTGATCCTGGCCTGGTTCAAACTGCTGGACGATGCCGGGGACGAGGGCAGACTTTATGCAAAGGCAACCACCCTCCTCCTTAAACATCACTATAAAAAACTGAGGGAAAAATATCCCCGCCTGTGCAGGAACATAGAGGTCCACCTGCGACAGCTGTCGGATCTTGAAAAAGAGAAATGCTCCAGCATCGACAGGGTGGGCGAAACCTTCGGCCGGATAATGACGGACATTTTTTGTGAAGGTATATCCATCCTCTGCAGCGACCCGGAGAAAGCTTCCCAACTACAGAAAACCTTCACAGAGATAGCCTATAATATGGGCAAATGGATATACATGATAGATGCCGTGGATGATATAGAAGAGAACCTTGAGAGCGGATCCTACAATCCCCTCCTCTACCGTTTCAACTACAGAGCCGATGAGGAAAGTACGGAAGACTTCAGAAAGAGGATAGATGAGGATCTTCGCTTCAACCTTTTCAGTTATCTCGCCACCCTTGGAGAAGGGATCGACAGGCTTGATATGAAGAAAAATTCTGGTATCATAGAGAATGTAGTGTATTTGGGACTGAACCGCAAGACCGAGGACGTCCTTCACAGAAGATCACAATCAAGGCGGGGCCTTTTTGAAAGGAGAGCTGTAAATGAATCCGTATGAAATCCTTGGGATCTCAGAAAACGCATCAGAAGAAGAAATAAAAGAAGCCTATAAAGAGCTTGTAAAGAAATATCACCCCGATAAGTATCAGAACAATCCTCTTGCCGATCTTGCAGAGGAAAAACTGCAGGAAATCAACGAGGCTTATGACACAATAATGAAGCAAAGAGGATCCTCCTACGGAGGATCCGGTTATGGCAATACTTCATACAGTGCTTCATCCTATGACCAGGTTCGCAGGAACATCGATGCCGGGAACCTGGCGGGAGCGGAGACTATCCTTAACAACACCCGGGACCGCAGCGCCGAGTGGTACTTCCTTTCAGGGATAATCTCCATGCGAAAGGGCTGGTACGATGAGGCTGCCGTAAAACTGCAGACAGCCTGCGAAATGGAGCCCGCCAACATGGAATACCGCCGTCATCTGGCATCATTAAGGCAGCGTCCGGGGCAGTACCAGAATACGGCCATGGGCAGGGGCTTCACATCAAATGAGGACATGTGCTGCAAAGCCCTCCAGTGTTACATCTGCGCCGACTGCTGCTGCGACTGCTTCTAATTCCTGTTGAATGTGAGCTTCTCACCGTCGGTGTCGATCACAACGTGATCTTCGTCTGTTATATTTCCCCGTATTATCTCTTCCGCAAGGGCAGTTTCAATATTTCTTTGGAGGAAACGCTTTACCGGACGGGCTCCATACTGAGCATCGTAGCTTTCTTCGGCAATGAATCTCTTTGCCTCTTCAGTCAGTTCCAGACTGATCTCCCTTTCGGAAAGTCTCGTTTCTATATCCTTCATGGACAGCTCTATTATCTTTACGATCTGATCCTGGGTCAGAGGAGAGAACACCACGATATCGTCGATACGGTTTATGAACTCGGGACGGAAATGACGTTTCATTTCATTTTCCACCTGTTCCTTGACTTCATCGTCAACAGTTCCATCCTCTCTTATGCCATCGATCAGCATGGAGCTTCCAATGTTGGATGTCATTATGACTATCGTGTTTTTAAAGTCAACGGTCCTTCCCTGATTGTCCGTAAGTCTGCCGTCGTCAAGAAGCTGCAGCAGTATGTTGAACACATCGGGATGAGCCTTTTCGATCTCGTCAAAGAGTATGACGCTGTAAGGCTTTCTCCGTACGGCCTCGGTAAGCTGTCCTCCTTCGTCATATCCCACATATCCCGGAGGAGCTCCAACCAGTCTGGAAACGGAATGCTTCTCCATGTATTCGGACATATCTATACGTATCATATTCCTCTCGGAATCGAAGAGAGCTTCAGACAAAGCCTTGGCAAGTTCCGTCTTACCAACACCTGTGGGTCCAAGGAAGATAAATGATCCTATGGGTCTCTTTTCATCCTTCAGTCCCGCTCTCGCTCTCAGAACGGATTCGGCCACTGCCTTCACTCCCTCTTCCTGGCCTATCACTCTCTTATGGAGGATCTCCGGCAGTTTGAGGAGTTTTTCTCTTTCGGTTTCCACCAGCTTGCTTACGGGGATGCCTGTCCAGCCGGAAATGACCTCGGCGATTTCCTCTTCCGTCACTTCTTCCTTAAGAAGCCTGGACTCCTCCGCCTTGTCGGCCTTTTTCTGTTCTTCTTCCAGCTTTTTCTCCAGCTCGGGTAGGGTACCGTATTTCAGCTCCGCAAGTTTTTCAAGATCGTATCCCCTCTCAGCTTCCTCTATCTGATGTCTTACATCCTCAAGCTGCTGTTTTACCACCTTCACTTCGCTGATGGCTTTTTTCTCCCCTTCCCACTGGGCGCGCATTGCATTGCTTTCGTCCTTCAGCTGGGCGAGTTCCTTTTCAAGGACATCCAGCCGGTGTTCCGAACCCTTGTCTTTTTCTTTGCTCAGGGCCTGTTTCTCGATCTCCAGCTGCATTATTTTTCTCGAGATCTGATCCAGTTCCTCGGGCATGCTGTCTATTTCAGTTCTTATCTTTGAAGCCGCCTCGTCCATAAGATCGATGGCTTTATCCGGCAGGAATCTGTCCGATATATACCTGTCGGACAGGGTGGCGCACGCTATGAGCGCCCCGTCGGTTATCCTCACTCCGTGATGGATCTCGAATCTTTCCTTCAGTCCACGGAGTATGGATATGGTGTCCTCCACCGTGGGCTGATCCACCATTACCTTCTGGAATCTTCTCTCGAGAGCAGCGTCCTTTTCTATGTATTTGCGATACTCATCCAGAGTGGTTGCGCCTATGCAGTGCAGCTCTCCTCTTGCCAGTTTGGGCTTGAGCAGATTGCCCGCATCCATGGCTCCCTCGCTTTTGCCCGCTCCCACGATGTTATGGATCTCATCGATGAACATGAGTATCCTGCCTTCGGATTTTTCGATCTCGTTAAGCACCGCCTTCAGTCTCTCTTCGAATTCACCTCTGAATTTCGCTCCGGCTATGAGAGCGCCCATGTCAAGAGCAAATATGGTTTTATCTTTAAGTCCCTCAGGCACGTCTCCGTTCAGGATCCTCTGCGCAAGTCCTTCCACCACCGCAGTCTTGCCCACTCCCGGTTCACCTATGAGCACGGGATTGTTCTTTGTCCTTCTGGACAGTATCTGAATGGTATGGCGTATCTCAGCATCTCTGCCGATGACGGGATCCAGCTTTCCCTCCCTTGCCATCTCCACAAGGTCCCTGCCGTACTTGTTCAGAGCGTCGTAGTTTTCTTCAGGATTCTGGCTGGTTACCCGCTGGTTGCCCCTGACTCCGTTGAGGGCCTGCAGGAACCTGTCCTTGGTAACCCCGTAGCGCTTCAGTATCCGGGCCGACGGAGTATTCCTTTCGTCGAGCAAAGCCAGATACATATGCTCTACGCTTACGTATTCGTCTTTTAACTGCTGGGCCTTTTTTTCGCCGTCCATGAGGATCTGCTGAAGTCTCCTGGTGGTATACATGCTGTCTGCGCCGCCGGATACCTTAGGCAGCTTGTCGATCTCGGCCTGAAGAGCACCTATCATCTCCGGCACATTTACCTCCATGACCTTCAGAAGTTTCGGGATCAGACCGTCCTTCTGCATAAGAAGAGCAAGATGAAGGTGTTCTCCATCCATCTGCTGATGTCCCTCCTCCAAGGCTATGTTCTGGCAGTCTATGACTGCATTTTGTGCATTTTGTGTATATTTTTCTATATTCATAAAAATCACCCCCTTTAGGCAATTTCATTGTAAAACCGCCCGGAGGTGATGTCAATAGTTTTTTAGCACTCAACGCAATAGAGTGCTAACAATTTGTATAAATCCCTTTTATTTCAACCTTTGCAACGTTTTATTTTT
>CADBRY010000043.1 GCA_902797195.1 uncultured Eubacteriales bacterium | reverse complement strand
TGGTATTGGTCTTGTTGATCACGCCGGCAAGTTTTCTCAGGGCCTGTGACATGAGCCTGGCCTGAAGACCTACAGCCGCATCACCCATGGCGCCGTCTATCTCATGCTTAGGAACAAGAGCCGCCACTGAGTCAACAACAATCACGTCCAAAGCTCCACTTCTGACTAGCATCTCTGCTATCTCAAGAGCCTGTTCGCCGTAATCCGGCTGAGAGACGAGAAGATCGTCTACATTGACTCCAAGATTTCTTGCATATTCAGGATCAAGTGCGTGCTCTGCGTCGATGAAGGCTGCTTTGCCTCCGTTTTTCTGAGCCTCAGCTATTATGTGAAGAGTAAGGGTTGTCTTTCCCGATGATTCGGGTCCATATATCTCAACGATACGTCCTCTGGGGACTCCGCCTATACCCGTAGCTATATCAAGGCTCATGGAACCTGTGGATATGGCGTCGATATTCAACTGAGCCTCATCGTCTCCAAGCTTCATAACTGCGCCCTTGCCAAATTGTTTCTGTATCTGAGCAAGTGCATTATCAAGAGCCTTTTCGCGCTCCGCCTGTCCTGTTACCGGAACTCCTGCATTCTTTTCAATCTTTGTTGCCATAGTTTTCCTCCAATCAAGAACATCTGTTCTTATGCAATAATACCCCTTATTTCCTTTTGCGTCAAGTTTTATTTCGACAAAATTATTTTACAATATTTTCCAGTTAAGTCAAGACCTTTTTGCAAACACAAAGAACTTGCTGAACACATAGTTGCCCACTGTAACAATGACCTGAACGATAAGTTTAGCGATCTTGTCGTTCATGCCTATCAATGTCACAAGGAGGAACATGGTTGCCATATCCATCAGCAAGGTTGCTATCCTGGATCCGAAGAATGACATCCCCTCTTTTACTATGTGAGGGCTGTTGCTTTTGAAAACAAATTTCCTGTTTGTTATATACGCGAATGTGACGGCAGCGATCCAGGAGATCACATTGGCCACCTGCAGCTGGACGGGATTTCGGGGATCGAGAAAAGTAAGCACGCAGAAATAATACACCCCAAGGCTTACGACTGTTGTCAGTATCCCAACAACAAGATAACTTATCAATTCTTTTTTCAGTCTTTTATCCACCATCTGCTAAATTCTATCTTTTACTTTACTTCTTTTCAACATGGTTCCCGCTTTTGTGGAAAAGCAACTTCCAGGTTTTGCGGAAAAGCAACTTTACCGGTCTTCCACAGACATGCACAATCAACGCGAAGGCACCGCCACCAAAATATGCCACCAGGGCGGTCAGCCATACACCTGCCCAGGGAGATACTCCCTGATCATAGAATACACCGTTATTGTGAAGGATGTACAGGATCATATAGTGGCTGAGATAAATAAGCAGTGTGCAGTCGGACCACTTCTTCAGAATCCTCTCAGCCCTTTCTGAAAACCTGAAATCTCTGAAAAAGCATATGACGAAATAATACAGCGCCATATTCTTAACAAATGTAAATATGCTGAACTTCTGGGTGGTTGAAGCAAATCCGTCATAGTTCTCCGGATCCAGGCCAAATCTCACGTTCACGAGAAATCCGATGACTATGACCACGGCTCCCAATATGTACAGAGCTATCCTGAACCTTTTGCCCGGCCTGTATGTGTAGGCTATCCATCCTATGAGCATCCACATTGGATATTGACACAGAAGCAGCATGGGAGTTTTGTCCAGGAACATTCTCATAAGAGACTCCTCCCCTGTGAATGGGGGAAAATAATAAAGGGTCCAAAGACACATCCCAAATATAAACAACAGAACTATATAGCGAAACAGCCTCCTGTCATAGGTTGCTGTGATAGGCCTCAATATGGGACATATCATATACAGACCTATTATCATGGGAATATACCTGAGATGATTTTGCTGATACAGCCACTGGTTCAGGAAAAACTCCATAGTGATCTCCGGTCTTGAAACCATGTTGTGGATCCTGAACAGAGCATACATCAGACTCCAGAAGGCGTAGGCGCAGGCCATTTTGAGAATGTTCTTCTTCCATACGGAAGGCGCGGTGACATCACGCTCCGGCGACAGGAAAAATATCCCGCTGACCATGATGAACAGCACCGTGGGGGAAGCAAACAGCATGCGGTAAAATTCATGGTGCATCCATTCGTCCTGCCCTGTTCCTCCCACATTATAGGTATAGGTCATGTTGCTTGCATGGATACCGCACACTATAAAACAGGAGAGGCACCTGAGAACGTCCACGGACAAGTCTCTTCTGCCGCTGCCGAACATTGGCTCAACTTTTTCAAAAGAGAAAAAACTCTTCATACTTATAATCTTCACATTAAACTGCTATATTATATGTGTATGTGCTTCCACGCCCATAGTTTACAATCAACAACCAATGACAGAACAGGAGCAAAAATGGAATCCATTATATACAGTTTCGTATCGCTGGTCTCAAGGCTGCATCAATACTTCCTCACGTGGAACGATACCATCGAAAACAGTTTCGATGATAAGCAGCTTCATTTTATCATAATCGGAGCTTTTGGCGTAGGTCTGGTGCTGGCGATCCACCCATTGTTTCTCTGGCTTTCAAAGAACAACCACACCATGGTCATAACATTCTTCTATGTTTTCACCGTGATACTGGTCCTCACATTTGCCATTGAGATCGGTCAGGGTTTCTACGGTACGGGAACCATGGAATTCGATGATGTGCGCTCAGGAATCAAAGGTTTCCTGACCTTCTTTGCAATATTCCTGGCCATAAGAGGAGTGATCCATCTCATCATGCGAGGCGGCAAGTCGGTCTCAAAAAAGAAAAACAAATCCAAAGACAGCGGCAGATCCGATTATTTCTGATCCACCGCCCGATCTACTTACAGTCAGATATTCTGCCTTATGACATCCAGCATGTTAAGAACCGCATACTGCCTGTTTGTGTTGCGGCTTCTGGTGTTCCAGAAAGTTTTTCTGCAGAGTTTTTTATCTCCGTATGCAAAGCCAATGAATACCAGGCCAACAGGCTTTTCTTCCGTTCCTCCGTCGGGGCCTGCAACGCCGGTCACAGATATGCCGATATCGCTGCCGCTGACTCTTCGTATACCCTCCGCCATTTCCAGCGCAACTTCTTCACTTACGGCACCGTACTTTTCAAGGGTCTCATTTTTTACTCCCAGTTCCTCCATCTTTGCCCTGTTGGAATAGGTTACAAGGCTTCTGTCAAAGACTTCTGAGATACCGGGTATGTCGATCAGCGCAGAAGCAAACATTCCTCCCGTACAGGATTCCGCCGAAGAGATGGATATGCCTCTCTTCATAAGTTCTCCTGCGACCACCTGCACAAGTTCTTCATCGTCGCAGCTGTAGATGTATTTCCCGATCCTGTCTTTGACGATTTGGATCATGTCATCCACGGCCTTTTGAGCTTCCTCTCTGTCCTTTCTCTTTGATGCTATCCTGAGAGTGCATTCCCCTGTTTTGGCATAAGTGGCTATTGTGGGATCTGTCTGATTGTCCACCAGATCCATGAGTTCAGTTTCAAGAGTGGATTCTCCTATACCAAAAGTCCTCACTATACGGGATACGAGAACGTCTTCAACGTCTGAAAAAAGAAGAGGCGTTGCCTTTTCTTCAAAGAGCCAGGTCATCTCCCTGGGAGGCCCGGGAAGACAGCATATCTTCTTAAGACCCTCAGGGTCGGCCAGTATAAATCCGGGAGCGGTGCCCCTGTCGTTCCAAAGTATCTGAGCTCTGGTTGGCAGGAGGGCCTGTTTGAAATTGTTTTCGGTCATCCGCCTTCCCCTCTGCTCATATCTGTCGTGGAGCAGCTTAAGCCAGTCATCGTTCATAACAAGCTCGTCGTCCATTACATCACAGACGATTTCTTTTGTCATGTCATCCTGGGTGGGGCCAAGGCCTCCTGTAGTTATTATAATGTCACAGTCCTGCAGACTTTCCTGCAGGACCTCCTTAAGTCTTTTTGGGTTGTCACCGACGGTATGATGATAGAGAACATCCACACCAAGGTCATTCAGATGGGAAGAAAGCCACGCGGCGTTGGTGTTCACAATCTCCCCCATCAGCAATTCAGTTCCCACACTTATCAAACACGCTCTCATAGGAACACCTTCCTGTTTTTGATAATGTACTCTGTTCCGGATACGACGGTCATAACAAGGGCCGCCCACAGGAGGATCTGATCAAGAGGGAATCCTCCAAGATAAGGATCGCAGGGCCAATTGTTAAGAAGAAGCACCGGTATTGCGATCATCTGAAGTGCCGTCTTCACCTTACCGCTCCATGCAGCCGCGATAACGATACCCTCGGCGGCAGCCACCTGCCTCATTCCGGATATGATGAATTCACGTCCAAGTATGACTATGACCATCCATGCAGGGACCTGGTCAAGGGCCACAAGGCATATGAATGCGGACATGGTGAGGAGCTTATCCGCCAGAGGATCCATCAGTTTACCGAAATTGGTAACAAGGTTGTGCTTTCTGGCGAGATATCCGTCGAGAAAATCCGTAAGGGCTGCAGCTATAAAAAGAACTGTGGCCAGTACCCTCTGATCCATCATTAGAGCCACGATGAATACGGGTATGGCGCAGACCCTTCCTATGGTAAGTTTATTTGGCAAATTCATTTTTACGTCTCCTTATATAAGTAATCTGCAACCAGATCGTAGTCAAAAGCATCTATTATTTTCGCCTTTATTATATCCCCCGGTTCAAGCTTTTCGGATGATCTGACTATCACCGTATTGTCGATCTCCGGGGCATCATACCTTGTTCTTCCAAGGTAGACCATATCCTCTTCGTCGGGTCCGTCGATCATTACCTCCATCTCCATGCCAACTTTTGAATTGTTGATATCTCTGGATATTTCCACCTGGTGGCGCATGATCTCATCCGCTCTTGCCTGTTTTTCTTCCTCTTCAATATGGCCGGGCATAGCATCCGCCAGAGTGCCTTCTTCCCTTGAGTATGGGAACACCCCAAGCCTTTCTATACGGGTCTCCATGACAAAACCCAGAAGCTCATCAAAGTCTTCCCTTGTCTCTCCGGGAAACCCGGTAATAAAGGTCGTTCTGATATGTATGTCGGGAACAGCCGTGCGAAGTCTGCTCAAGGTATCTTTTATGCTGGCACTTGTAGACCTTCTTCTCATGTTCTTAAGCACTTTATCGGACACATGCTGAAGAGGTATGTCGATATAGTTGCATATTTTATCCTGAGAAGCAATTGTCCGGATCAGTTCGTCCGTAATCTTGTCCTCATAGCAGTACATCAGCCTGATCCACCTGATACCTTCCACCAGGCACAGCTTATCCAAAAGTTCAGGCAGGCAAAGTTT
>CADBRY010000042.1 GCA_902797195.1 uncultured Eubacteriales bacterium | reverse complement strand
TCTCGACCATGTGGACAGGGATACGGATGGTTCTCGCCTGATCCGCTATGGATCTTGTAATGGCCTGACGTATCCACCATGTTGCATAGGTGCTGAATTTGAATTCCTTGCGGTAATCGAATTTATCCACAGCTTTTATCAGGCCCAGATTGCCTTCCTGGATCAGATCAAGGAATAGCATTCCTCTGCCCATGTACTTCTTGGCTATGGACACGACCAGTCTGAGATTGGCTTCGCAGAGCATCTGCTTGGCGATCTCATCTCCGTTTTCTATACGTTTTGCAAGTTCCACTTCCTCTTCCTTGGTCAGAAGAGGCACCTTGCCTATTTCTTTAAGGTACATGCGGACGGGATCTTCAACGGACACGCCCTTGGGAACGGTCTCAACATCCTGCTCATCCTTATCCTTGTCTTCCGCCTCAAGTTCCGCAAGATCGCTGTCGTCGGGCTCATCCTGCTCAACAAGTTCCAGCTTGTTCTTGAAGACCTCATCGTAAACACCGTTAGCATCCTTCTTGCTGATATTGTACTCGGCGATATATGCCTGTATCTCATCGGTGGAAAGGGATGGTCTCTTCCTTGCCTTTCCGCGGTTGATCAGTCTTTCAAGAGCCACCTGCTCCTTGCTCATATTGAAGAGCTCACTGTCGGTTCCATTATCGAGGATATCCTTTATGTGGTTCCTGAACTGTTCCAATTCAGCTTCGGCTATTCTTTCCGCATCGGATCTCACATCCTCCGCAGCCTGGTTTGTTTTTTTCTCGGTGTTCTTGGTATCCGCCATTTTTATACCTGTCCTTTCAATTTTTTTTGAATCTCCAGCTGCTCTTTCATGAGTGCCGCCAGATCTTCATCATCTATATCATCATCTGCCAGAGAAAGCTGCCAGGTTATCTCCTGGTTTCTTCTCTCCAGTTCTTTTTTTCTTACAAAGGCAACGCAGTCCCTGTATGCTATTTCTTCCTTGTCCTCCGGGATTATCACCTCTTCTATTTGACACATAAGATCGTATATCTCCGGATCGGCTGCATCCCTGAAAGAATTTGCTCTCAAAGGATAGGGCCTGTCCTCTTCGTTTTTAAGCAGATCATATATCTGCTCTCCCCTTTCGCTTTGGAACAACAGCTTCCGCACATCGTCGGGCAGCCGGCTGTATTTTGGATCCAGCATCATCAGCCTTGCGGCTGTCATCTCTTCGTGACTCAGTTCACCTGTGATCTCATCCATCGTACCGGGAGAGATCTGAGGGCTTCTGTCACCTGCCGCCATAAACTCTGCCTGTATGGCCCTCCTTGATATGCCGGATATATCGGATATTTTCTGCATGTACAGATCCGCGTCCACGGGCTTCATTGCCTTTAAAACAAGAATCATTTCTCTGAGAAAATCGATCCGCTGCTGTTCATCTTCAAGGTCGTACTTTTCTTTGATGCGGTTCATCTTGAAGTCACCGTAGGGCTGGGCATTGTCCGCCAGATCGAGAAAAGCTCTCCTTCCCTTTGATTTGATGAACTCATCCGGGTCTTTGCCGTCGGTGACCTTAAGGACCCTTGCCCTGCAGTCTGCATCGTAGAGAATATCTACCCCTCTCATTGCGGCGTTCTGTCCCGCCTCATCCGCATCGTATGATAAAACAACGTTTTTCGTATATCTTTTGATCAGCGCCGCCTGCTGGGGAGTCAGGGCCGTTCCAAGGGATGCGGCAACATTCCTGACACCTGCCTGATACAGGGAAACAACATCCATGTAGCCTTCCACAAGTATGATCCTGTCTTCAGCAGTAACATCCGATTTACAGATATTCAGTCCGTAGAGGTTGTTCTTTTTCTGGAATACAGGAGATTCGGGGGAATTCAGATACTTGGGTTCCCCATTGGCGATTATCCTGCCTCCAAAACCGATCACTTTTCCCGATGTGTTCAGTATGGGAAAAATCACTCTGTCTCTGAACTTGTCGTAGTAACGGTCATTGGTCTTTGAGATAAGTCCAAGTTCCATGAGTCTGTTTAAGTCTACCTTGAGGGATCTCATGTGATCCAGCAGACTCTGCCACCCGCCGTCGGCATATCCTATTCCGAATTTATTCATGATCTCTTCGGATATTCCCCGCCGTTTCATGTAATCATAGCCGGGGTTGGCTTTCTCCCTCAGGGCCTTGTAAAAGAACCTTGCGGCGAGCCTGTTTATCTCGTACAGTTCTTCTTTTTCCTTGCTGCCTCCAAAGTTTCCGGTAATCTCAATGCCGTATTCTCTGGCAAGCATCTCAACGGCTCCCCGAAAGTCCAGGTTGTAGTACTTCTCAACGAACCCTATGACGTCCCCTGTTTCTCCGCAGCCGAAACAGGTGAAGATCTGCTTATCCTCTGAAACAATAAAAGAAGGTGTTTTTTCCTTGTGAAAGGGGCAAAGTCCTTTATAGTTCCTTCCCGCCTTCTTCAAGGGCACCACTCGACCGATCACATCGACGATGTTACACCTGCTTTTGATTTCTTCAACTGTGTTGTTTCTGTAATCCCGTGCCACTTTGATCCCTGTTGATCGCCTATACCCTTATAGTTATTTTATACGACATAATATGTTGATATATTTTTATTCATTTAAAAAAAATGTAACTCTTTTGTTACATCCACAATACTATAATATCGGTATATCGAACTAAAGTGCTGACATAAGATTAATCTTTCCCAACGGGTATCTATCTATGACCGGAGGCGCAAAATGAATACTGATGTCAAGAACCTAAACGTATCCAGAATTATGGCCATCGCACTTGTTCTTATCATGGTGTTTACTCTGATGCCTGTCTTCCACGGCCAGGTCCACGGAGCCAGCAAACCTGTGATAATAGAACGGAGCAACTGGGCAAAACCCACCAACTATCCCTCACAGTACGATGTGTACAGAAACCACATTGTCTTTAACACCAAAGGCAACTATGCCGGAGGCAGCACAAAACTTTATGTGGACTACAGAAAAAAGATAAAGGGGAACAAATACGGCCCGTGGAAGAGATCCGCGGCAATGGGCGCACCCTACTCGGATTACATGATAACGGGTCTCAGCGAAAACGCCGTATATCAGACCAGAACATATTACGGTCTGTGGAAAGGCAACAGACTCTACAGAAGCAGATATTCCAGTCTCTTCACCTTCAGGACAGGCAGCCGTATATACGTCAAATCCGTAAGGGTCCAGCCTGTAAACATACAGACCAAACGGCAGCACGTTTTCGGTTATGTGATCTACTGGGGTTCGATAAAATTCTACAGATGCCAGTATAAGGTCACCGTAACACTGTCAAGAAAGCCAGGAGCAGCGGGACTTATGATAAACAACAAAAAGTCTGTGGGTAACAAGTTGTCATATACTGTGTATCTCGGACCCTTTGACAGCTACAGCAAACCACAGGGCAAAAAGTACACGGTCCTTATCAACTCCTACAAGAGCTGGCGTTACGGCGGCTGGTCGCAGCCCGTTAAAAAGACCGTCGTTGTCAGATAGAAAACAGGAGTTTACTTCCAGGCTTTGGCTATGAACAGCTCTTCATAAAGATGGATGGCATATCTGTCAGTCATGCCTGCGATATAATCTTTTACAAGTTCTTCATGCTCATACTTTCCCTCCAGGGACTGGATGTCCCCCGGCAGCTCCGGGGGATTATTCATGTAGTAATCAAAGATGGAGCCGATGATAGTCTCTATCTTGGCCATATCTTCGTCACGTTTGACCCTGGGGTTATTGTAGACATTTACAAACATGAACGATCTCAGATTGGACATGACCTTCCTTTTTTCATCGCTCAGGGCAGCGTGATCCCTGCCTGAGGTGTTTTCTATCATGTCTCTCACAAGAGTATCAATTCTCTCCTTATGAGTTTTTCCCAAGACCTGAAGGCTGTCCTCGGGAAGGTCTTCAGTGGTTATTATGCCGCTTCTTATTGCGTCGTCGATATCGTGATTTATATATGCGATCCTGTCGCTGATTTTGACAACCTGTCCCTCCACGGTGAACGGATCTTTGGGTCCTGTGTGATTCAGGATCCCGTCCCTGACTTCTTCAGTAAGGTTCATTCCTCTCCTGGAGGATGAATACTCAAGCACGTCGACCACCCTGAGGCTCTGGACATTGTGCTTGAATCCCTTGCTGTATTTTTTTTCGAGAAAATGTTCTCCCTGGTGACCGAAGGGCGTGTGCCCAAGGTCATGTCCCAGGGCTATGGCTTCAGTAAGATCCTCATTGAGACCGGTTG
>CADBRY010000041.1 GCA_902797195.1 uncultured Eubacteriales bacterium | reverse complement strand
GATAATAGCGGACCTTGGCGGCTGTCAAAGCAGTATTCTCAAGTCTCTGGCTCAGGATATGGACGGACTTGAGGATGTTAAGGACCTTATCCAAAAGAGCATAGTGGATGAGCCGCCTCTTGGGGTGACCGAGGGTGGCGTGATCAGGGAAGGATATTCTGAGGAACTTGACGATCTGAAACTCTCCATAAGGGACTCCAGAGCATGGATCGCATCCCTGGAGCAAACCGAAAGGGAAAGAACGGGCATAAAGAATCTGAAAGTGGGATTCAACAAGGTCTTCGGATACTACATCGAGATCACTAAATCCGCATACGATAAAGTGCCTGAAGATTATATAAGGAAACAGACTCTTGTGGGCAGCGAAAGGTTCGTCACCCCCAAGCTCAAAGAAACGGAAAGCAGGGTTCTTGGAGCCGAAACGGAGATAAACAAGCTGGAATACAGGCTGTTTACGGATATAAGGGACAAACTCAAGGAGTCCATACGAAGGATACAGAGGACCAGCAGGGCAATCGCCGTGCTTGATGTGCTCATATCCTTTGCTCATGTGAGCGAAAAGAACGATTACACAAAGCCTCTTGTTGATTCATCGGACATCATATCCATTAAAAAAGGCCGCCATCCTGTAATAGAACAGACTATAAAAGACGGGCTGTTTGTCAGCAACGACACCTGGATGGATCGTGATGAAGCCTGTATGTCCATAATAACAGGGCCCAATATGTCCGGAAAATCAACGTATATGAGGCAGACCGCCCTGATCGTACTCATGGCCCAGGTTGGGTGTTTCGTTCCCGCCATGGAAGCCAGGATAGGCGTGTGCGACAGGATATTCACAAGGATAGGCGCCTCGGACAATCTGGCACAGGGACAGAGTACATTTTACGTTGAAATGAGCGAACTTTCATACATCCTGAACAGCGCCACGGGCAGAAGCCTCGTTATACTTGATGAAATAGGAAGGGGCACCAGTACCTACGACGGCCTCAGCATTGCATGGTCGGCAGCAGAGTATCTCAGCCGTCCCGAGAGGAGGATAAGGACCCTCTTTGCCACCCATTATCACGAAATGACCGTCCTTGAGGACAGCATACGGGGTGTAAGGAATCTTAATGTGGACGTTACAGAGGAAAACGGGGAGGTAGTCTTCCTTCACAAGATAGTTGAGGGAAAGGCCAGCAGAAGCTACGGAATACACGTTGCACGAATCGCCGGTGCCCCCATGGAGCTCATAGAAAGGGCTCAGATACACCTTGATGCCCTTAGCGAAGACATGAAGGAAAACCGTGAAGTCCTGACGGAAAGAGCGGCTCCATCAAAGGAAAGTGAGCCGGGAGAGCAGCTGTCTCTCTTTGCACAGGTGCCCGATCCCGTCTCCGAGAGAATAAAGAGCCTTGACCTTATGAATACGACCCCCTCGGAAGCGTTGAAAATACTGGAGGAACTTCAGAAACATCTGTTATGAGTAATATAAGGATCCTTGAAAAGCACGTTGCGGATAAAATTGCGGCCGGTGAGGTTATAGACCGGCCTGTTTCCATCATCAAGGAGCTGGTGGAAAATTCCCTGGATGCAGGCGCATCCTCTGTTACCGTGGAGATAAAGGGGGGAGGCAAGGATTATATCCGCGTCACTGACGATGGCAGCGGCCTTGCCCCGGACGACGTGGAAGTGGCATTCAGACGCCACGCCACCAGCAAAATATCCAGAGAAGAAGACCTGGATGCCATAGGCACTCTCGGTTTCAGAGGAGAGGCCCTTGCAAGCATATGCGCCGTTTCGAGGGTTGAAATGATCACCAAACAGGATGGAGAAACCAGCGGGCGTCTTGTTATCTGTGAGGGCAGCGCCATAATCGAGAATAAACCCACGGGATGTCCAAAAGGCACTACCATCACGGTTAAAGACCTGTTTTACAATACCCCGGCACGGCTTAAATTCCTGTCCTCCGACAGCTCAGAGTCCAGGCGTATCGTGGATATGATGTCAAGGATAGCCATGTCCTATCCCGATGTGAGATTCAAAGTCATAAACAACGGCAAAGAAGCATTCAGCACTTCCGGACGTGGAAATATACTTGAGAACATATTGAGGATATACGGACGGGATCTGGAAAAAGATCTGATCCCCGTGGATCACAGGGAGAAGGATTTCATACTTCGTGGTTTCGTATCTTCCCCGGCACTTAGTTCATCCTCGAGAAACAGGCAGTTTTTCAGCGTTAACGGAAGAGTCGTTTCCTCAAAGACAATGGAGCGTGGCCTTGAAAAAGCCTATAAACAGAGGCTCTTTCAGGGACGGTTTCCCATCGCATTCCTTTTCCTTTCCATTCCTGCGCATATGCTGGACGTGAATGTCCATCCCACTAAAAAAGAAATACGCTTCGACGATCCCTATGAGATCGAAGATATTATGGAAAAGGCCGTGGGTGCGGCGCTTATGAGGGAATCATCCGTTCCAAGAACGGGAGCGGGAAGGGCGATGACTGGATCGGCCAGCACGCTTAAGGAATCGGCCAGCCTGCAGGCGCCTGATAGACCTGCGTCGGAGCCGAAAAAGCCGTCAGGAATACCGGAGGCTAAAACAATAAACTCTGTGCCGGCGTCCAGCGGTGCTTTGAAGACACCGGAAAAGCCTGTGCAGGACACTTCGGAGCAGGTTGACATAAATAATATATTGAAAACCATGCGGAGCAATGTTCAGGAAGAAAGCCGGATTTTTAACGAAGAAAAAGCCGACTATGCCTCAAATTCCAACCTTCATAGCGACAGGCTGGACATAGGCTCCCTTGAAGATATCGGAGTTGGTCTCGATACATATATCATAACCACCGACGGTAAATCTTTATATTTCATAGATCAGCATGCAGCACATGAAAGGATACTTTTTGAGAAGTTTCTTGGAGAATAT
>CADBRY010000040.1 GCA_902797195.1 uncultured Eubacteriales bacterium | reverse complement strand
GGGATATTCGGCGATGTTTTTCTCCTCATCATCCACGATCAGAGTCTTAAGCTGATATCCCGGATCAGGTTCGTAGATGATCCTCCTGTTCTGTCCGTCGGGTATCCCTTCTTCTGAGGGAGTTATCTTACCATTCACCGCCTCCGTCTCTATACAGTGCACAGGTTCGTTGTATGCGGTAAACACAGTGTCCTTGACTATTACCGCATTTTTGATCTGATCCTCTGTCAAAGGATCTCCCGCCGGGACTGTTTCCCCGGTTTTCAGCTTTATGTCTCCGTCAGCCGTCCACTTTACAAAGGAATGGCCATCATCAGGCTCCTGGGAAGATCCTGAAGGCATGCCCCCCTTGATGATGACCTCATTTTTGATCCCGGTTACGGTGCCGTTTACACTGCGGTATTCAACAGTGTTCTTTGTTGTGAAGAAGTGTATGGGAGATCCTGCGGCCGACTTAAACCCGAAGACCATATTGTAGATCCCACTGTCCGAAACTCTCATGAAAACGTCTGCCCCATCACCTGCAGGCGCATTGGGAGCGTTTATCCAGGGCGTTGAATAAAGTCCTGTTCCGTTGACATAGGCATTGCCTGATCCGGTGCCCGATGCAGTAGATACGCTCATGGAAAACTGCCCTTTTCTTTTTATCAGCAGATTTGAAGGTGACAGATCGATGTCGGAAGAACCAAAGGACTGACTGCAGTCCAGATCGCTTACGCACATCCAAAGGTCTTCCGGCTTGAGCCTCTCCATTGTTCCGTGCTTCAGGATCTCCACTTCACACGAGCAGAACACGCCCTCCGCCATATAATTTGCGGTGGAAGGAGTATCTATGGGCCACACATCAACATTTGTACCGGCATACCGCTTCCAGAACCAGGCCTTGTTTGCCGTATTGTTAACGGTCTTTTTCAGGGTAACCTTAAGGTCATAGAGTTCCCCGTTTATCTCAATGTCACTGTTGCAAATAAAGCCTGTGTCTTCCCATATCTTCGTACCCTTGGGCACCTCCACGCCTTTCCCCGGCACCCCCTGATTCTGAAGTTCCGTCTCCATCCAGGGTCCGCCGAAATACGAAGTGTTGGTCAGCCCTGTTCTGTTTATCATGAACAGATGTGACACATCATATTCGCTTACTCTCGCCACATCATCGATCCTGCTCCCTCCGGAGTACTCTATTTCGATTGGATCTGCCGCAAAGGCAACGGATGTGCTCAGAATTAAAACTATACCTGACATGAAGGCTGAAATCATCACTTTCAAAGGCCTTCTACCATGATCTCTGACTCCCTTTTCCATTATTCTCTCTCCTTTTTCCCTTTTAAATAAATACCATTATTTACCATATAATATATACTGGAAATTATTGGCAGTCAAGAATAAATGACAAAAAATACCAGCAAGGCTGTACCCTGCCGGCATCTTCTCAAATATTATATTGCCTTTACTTCGGATCTTTCAGGTGTATGTCCATCTTCTCGGGTCTGAACAGCCTTTCATCCATGAGCTTAAGATCGTCGGATATCAGCGGTCTGAACTCCATTCTGCCAATGACATCCTTCTCAAGGTCCACTCCGGGAGCTATCTCTATCAATGTCAGTCCCTCCGGGCAAAGCTCAAACACAGCTCTCTCCGTAATGTATAGCACCTGCTGTTTCCTTGCCTTTGCAAGAGAGTATTCCCCGGAAAAAGTTATGTGATCCACGGCCTTAACGAACTTGATATATGGACCGTCATTTATGATATTGAGCTTTCCGTCCTCAATCCTGATTTCCTGCTTACCTGCTGTGAATGTGCCCATGAAACAGACTTTTTTGGCTCCCTGGGAAATGTTGATGAAACCTCCCGGGCCGGTGACTTTTCCCGCAAAGCGGGATACGTTCACATTGCCCTTTTCATCTATTTCAGCGGCTCCAAGAGCGGCAAAATCGATACCACCGCCGTCGTAAAAATCAAAGATGTCCGGCTGTTTCAGTATGGCGCTGGGGTTGTATGCTGCGCCCGTTGCAATGCCCGGCGCGGGAACGCCTCCCACCACTCCGGATTCGATGCTGGATGAGATCTCATCGATCCGTCCTTCTTCGTTGAGCACCGCGGATACATCCATGGAAATGCCTATGCCCAGATTGATGAAGTCCCCCTTTTCCATGGCAAAGAGTCCACGTCTGCATATGATCTTGGGCAGACCGAACTCCATGGGCTGGATATCTTCAAAAGGAATGCGAACATCGCCGCACCATGAGGCCACGTGTCTTCCCTTCTGGGCTCCCAGGATCTTAGGATCGTCAATAAAGTGCTGTCCCGTATTTCCCGGGCTTCCCACGACTACATAGTCCACCATGTTTGCGGGAACAGCGACCTTCTGGGGATGTATCGTCCCCGACGGGACTCTTGAATCCACCTGAACAAATACCTTGCCTCCGGCGTTGCGGGTCGCCGCCGCCATCTCGTACTGTTCGATGTGTATGGCTTCCTTTTCGATGGATATGTTTCCATCGTCGTCGGCGATGGAGCCTTTTATAATGCAGGCGTCCGGAATGACCGCAGGATAAAAGAGGAATTCCTCACCTCTTATGTCGATGCACTCCACCCTGTACTCATCTTCCGGGGCAATATCCTGGGCGGCCTTGTTTATCCTTCCACCATCCACTCTTGGATCCACAAAGGTCTTCATTCCCACCTGGCTTATAACACCCGGCTTACCGGAAGTTATGGCTCTCATCATATGGGATAGAACCCCCTGGGGGATCATGTATGTGGGCACTTTGTCTTCCATGATCAGGGGATACATTCGGTTCGCCAGAGAAAGGTTGCTGCAGAGAAACCTCCTCATAAGTCCTTCGTGGGCAAAGTGGTTGATTCCTCTTCCCTTGCCGTCACCACCGATCCCTGCCACATTAAAAACGGAAAGGTCTCTGGGATGTCCAGTCTCAACGAACCTGTTTTCGATCTCTCCAAGTATGTCGTCGGCAAGGCAAAACCCTATGAATGCGTCTATTCCAACGGTCCAACGGTCTTCTATAAGACCTGCCGCCTCTTTTGCCGTAATAAACTCTGCTGTCATTTTCAGTGATCCTCCACCCTGTTTATAAAAAACTCATCAGCCAAATATGATACATATGGGCAGGGCCACAAGCATGGTGGCCGCCACCGGGATCACAAGGCAGGTAACGAAGTTGTATTTGTAAGACAACTTATGAGTCGTATTGCAGATAGCGAACACGGATACGATGGATCCGTTCCAGGGAAGTGAATCAAGACCTCCCGAACCGTCGGCGCAAAGACGATGGATATACTCCAGGTTATACCCTTCAGCAGCATATTCCATGAATGTGTCGCTTAAGGTCTCATACATCAGCGCGATACCTCCCGAGGCGGAGCCTAGAAGACCTGCGAATACGTTGGCGCCTATTGCCGCCACCACGTACGGATTGGCGTCGGAACCCTTGAGCACAAGTGTGGCGAACTCATAGAAAGGAGTCTCTTTTACAACGGATCCAAAGCCAACGATCACCGCCGTATTGATTATGACCATTATAGAGGATGAAGCTGCCGAATTGAACATCTCAAGCATCTCGCTTCTGGGAAGATGCTTCCAGAAGAGGATCAGCGCCAGGATTATGCCAACCAGCAGGCAAACTACTATATCAAGCTCGATCCCCGGCAGGTTGAAGAGCAGCAGCACAACCACGATAGGAATTATAGCCAGAACAAAGGGCGGCTTATCCTCATCGTCTTCCACCCGTTTTACCTTCTCCGGCCAGTGGAAGTGTTCTCCCCTCTCCTTAGCCTTACGGCCGCAGTAATTCATGAAAAGCACAATGCTTACACACATGACAGCCGCACCGCAAAGTCCCGGAAGAAGACCTGCATATGCAGGGGTGCCAAGGTATTCCATGGACACAACGTTGGGGATCTGGGGTGTGAAGGGACCTGTCATGGCAAAGGTCCACATTCCTCCGCAAACGATTCCCGGAAGAAGGTATGTGGGAAGATCCGCCTCCTCAAAGAGCTTCAGGGCAATTGGATATACTGAAAATATGATTACGAAACTGTTTATTCCGCCGTAGCTGAGGATGGCTGCGGATATGAGGCATGCCAGCATACAGCGTTTGGCTCCGAATGTCCTTGAGATCACCTGACCTATGCTTGCAGCCGCACCTGAATTCTGATATATGTTTCCGAAAATGTTTCCAAGAAGGAAGATCAGAAAATAGGATGTGAAGAAGCCTCCAACTCCCGTAAGATATGTTTCCTTTATCCCGTCCAATATAGGAAGCCTGCTTGTAAGGCAAACCAACAGAGCCGCAAGAGGCCCGATTATTATTGGAGATATCCTTTTAAAGATAAGTATAGCCATACCGGCCAGAGCGCATATAACTCCCAGACCGGAAATCATTATAGATGCTGTCATCATTCCCTCCATATAAAAACTTATTATCTCATCAATAGTCTGTGTAAACACAGCAATGCAAGTATAACACAAAAAAGCTCCGTATGTTGGAATATACGAAGCTTTTTTAAATGGTTCTTATTCGACGCTTACTTTGCGGTCTGGCCGCTTATGCCGTGGCTCCCTCGCTTATGCCGTGGGATTGGCTGCCTTGGGGAGACGTTCTTTGATAACGTTCATAAGGCTGTCCGTACATGCCACGGGATCGGCGAACACATTGCCTTCCGCAACTTCCAGAGTGATCTCCTCGGGAGCTACCACTCCTCCAAGGACCTCATCCAGAGATGCATACTTGTATGCCGGCACCGTATCGTCCATCTCCATTGAGATGTCTTCAGTGTCCTCCCAACCGAAGTCTTCTTCGAAGATCTCTGCTATTGCTGCGGCGATCTCCCAGTTGGAAAGCTCAACGCCTTCATCGATTGCAGCCTCAACAGCCTGAAGTCTGCGCTCTGTATTTGTGAAGGTACCGTCTGTGGAAGCAAAGCCTGTTCCCGGTATGACTATGTCGGCCTTCGCCGCCAGTGAAGTCATGTGAGTGTC
>CADBRY010000039.1 GCA_902797195.1 uncultured Eubacteriales bacterium | reverse complement strand
CTTTGATGTAGTCGATATCCGGGCCCACAGTCAGCGATACGTTCGATGCCAGAGTCCAGGGGGTGGTAGTCCATGCCAGGAAGTATTCCTCCCCATCCACTCTCTTGAATTTTGCGGTGATGGTGTTGACCTTTACATCCTTGTAGCCCTGAGCCACCTCGTGGGAAGCCAGACCCGTTTCGCAGCGGGGGCAATAGGGAAGGATCTTGTATCCTTCATAGATAAGATCGGCCTTGAAGAATTCCTTGATGATCCACCAGCCTGTTTCAATGTAATCGTTGTCCAGGGTAATGTAGGGATCGTCCATGTCAGCAAGGTAACCCATACGCTTGCTCATCTTCTCCCAAAGGCCTTTGTATGTGAACACAGAGTCTTTGCATTTAGCGTTGAAAGCGGCGATGCCGTAGTCTTCGATCTCCTGCTTTCCGTCTATGCCCAGTTGCTTTTCCACTTCGATCTCCACGGGAAGTCCGTGGGTGTCCCAGCCGGCTTTCCTGTTGACCTTGAAGCCCTGCATGGTCTTGTACCTGTTCACAGAGTCCTTCAGGGTACGGGCCATAACATGGTGTATTCCGGGCTTTCCGTTAGCCGTTGGCGGTCCCTCGTAGAATATGAAGGCGGGAGCATCCTTTCTTGTGCTCACACACTTTCCCAGAAGGTCATTTTTTTCCCATTCATCCGCCTGCTGAGTCTGCAGTTCATCGATTGGTTTTTCCGATAAATTCCTGATCATTTCGTCATCCTCATTATAAAACAGTATTTAACTGTTTTATCTTATAATGATGGTCTTACAAAGTCAATCATCGATTTCCTTGCTGATGATCCTGCCGGTCAAAGCATCTATCTCATATTCGTATTCCATGTTCATGTAATAGAATTCAACATCGTAGACCTGGATACCGTCGTCCCACTCGTGCTTGATCTTGCTGATGGTGACATCGCTTGCCCTTAATCCCGCATTCGCCAGGGCTATGCTTTTGGCCCTTTCAATACCTATCACGGTGGGTGTGCTCTTGGTTGCGGGGGGCGCAGTGGTTGCGGGAGGTGCAGTGGTCGCTGGGGGCGCAGTGGTTGCCGCTGCTTTTGACGGGTTTGCGGCAGCTGCTTTAGGCGGATCTGTGGCGGCCTGCTGAGACTGGTTTGCCGCTGCAGGTGCCTGGCCTGCCTGAGAGGCTGCCGCCGTTGATGACGTTGGCTGGGTGGTTCCACCCGCTCCCCCGGATCTTGTGGTTTCCGTTTGCTGGCCGGAAGGGGCGATGCTCTCCGTAGGTCCTTCCCCATAGTAGTTTGCACTGCTGCTGAGCATGCTGTGAAGCATAAATGACAACATCAAAATAAAGAGGACCCCGATCCCCGAAAGGATGCCTATGAACCGCTTCTTTGAAATGGTTATATTATCCTTTGTGTTCATTTTCCTGACCTCTTATCTTTCTCGGAAAATCAACGGTAAATGTGCTGCCCTCACCCGGTTTGCTGTCCAGTTTCAGCTCCGCCTCATGATACTGCACCGTAGTTCCTACTATATAAAGCCCAAGTCCGCTTCCGCCTTCCGGATATCCTTCATCCACCCGGTACATCCACTGGAATATCCTTTCCTGCTCCTCTTTTTCGATACCAACCCCATTGTCGGAGACTTCAAGTCTTATAACATCTCCTTCTTCCTTGAGGCTGATACTGACCTTTCCATCATCGTCACTGTATTTAAAGGCATTTGAAAGCAGGTTTTCAACAAGACCCCTTATCAGCGTTTCATTGCCGTTTATGAACAGGTCATCCCGGATATCTTCTTCAAGGACCCTCTCCTCATTTTTTATCACCATGAATGAGCCGCAGGTGCTCCTGACCACATCGCTTATGTTGAGCTCACTCTTTTTAAAAGTTTCATTGATGTTTTCAAGCCTGTAAAAACTCAGCAGCGCATTCAGGATATCGCTCATCCTCGCTCCCTGTTTTTGGATGTTTTCGAAGGTCTCCCTGACATCTTCAGGAAGATCCTCTTCCAGTGCCAGCTCCGTATTGGCCATAATTATGGCAACAGGCGTTCTAAGGTCATGAGACACATTGGCTGTAAACTTCTTTGTGGCCTGGTGGGATTTTTCCAGCCGTTCAAACATATGGTTCAGCGCATTGACTATGGTCTTGATCTCATAGTCCTCGGAATCCGATTCCACTCTGTGGGACAAGTCAGTTTCTCTGTTGATGGTGCTTATGTCTTCCGCTATCCTGTCGATGGGCAAAAGAGCTCTCCTTGCGGCAAGGTAGGCAATCACGGCGGACAGAAGGATCATCAACGGTATGAACATCAAATATGTTCGATACATCCTGTATACCTGATCCCTGTCCTGAGCCCTGTTGATCATCCCTCGTATCCAGATGTCTCCATGGATCCCTGCCGACACGGGCTCATCCAGCACGTAGAAAGTCTCTTTTCCCGCGTCCACCGTCCGGATCTCATTCTTGATGAATTCAAGTTCTCTGGTTTCGTTTGGCAGAAGATCCAACCCGTAAAGCAGCTTCCCCTCGGATGTATATACACCGCAGGCCACTCCGCTCACAAGATCCCTGAAATCATCCACTTCCACATAGCCGTCGCCAAAAGCTCCCAGGTATCTTATTGACTGTTTTATATCCTCATCAGGTTCACCCTCTACATGTCTGACCTCGCTTATGTTGCTTTTCACCATTTCACTCAGGTCGGCCTTTGACACATCCCTGGTTACCCTCTCTCCAATGAAGAAGAAAACGGCAAAATTGATTCCCATCACCACGATGAGAACCACCATGAACCAAATGGTTATTTTCGTCCTTATGCTCAGACCATTCATTCTTCTCTGATAACATATCCACGGCCACGGACTGTCTGGATCAGCTTGACTTTCTCATCGTCATCTATTTTCTTTCTCAAATACCTTATATAGACATCCACAACGTTCGTCCCGCCCTCGTAGTCATAATTCCATACGTGATTCTCTATCTGTTCCCTGGACAGCACAACATTTTTATTCAGCATCATATACCTCAGCAGGGCATATTCTCTGGCCGAAAGGTCTATTCTCCTGCCGCCCCTTGTTACATCCTGGCTCACCGTATCCAGCTTCAGATCGCTGACTGTCAGTTCATTTGACTCGATCTTGAAGGATTTTCTGGTCAGGACCCTGAGCCTGGCAAGAAGTTCCTTGAAGGAGAAAGGCTTGATCATGTAATCGGAAGCCCCGCTGTCCAGTCCCTTGACCCTGTCCTCTATGGCATCTCTGGCGGTGAGGAATATTACGGGAGTGTGGTTTCCCATCTCTCTCAGTTCTTTCACCACCTGTATGCCGTCCTTTTTAGGCATTGTAATATCGAGGACCGCACCGTCGTAATCGGTCCCTGTGAGATAATCAAGGGCCGCCTGTCCGTCATAACAGGCATCCACGCTGTATCCTTCGGACTTGAGTTTCTTTTTTATAAGATCGTTCAGATCCTTTTCGTCTTCAGCCACAAGTATTCTCATAATACTTACCTCTCAAAACTTCTAAGATATTTATCAAAATTGTTATTGAAATTCTATCCCTAATATATTAAGATGTTATTAAAGTATACTGAACTTAATGAGTCTATTATGGATAATACTATTTATTTTGCTCGTCAACTGGCGTATCCCCCTTCACGACAGTTGCGAATATATGCCTCCGGGATTTTTTCCGGAGGCTTCTTTTTATATCCCAATCACATCGTCCATTGTGTAAAGCCCAACTCCGCCATCGGGAGAATTCTTGATTTTCTCTCCCATGTAGAGAACTGCATCGCATGCTCCTCTTGCGTAGCATCTCCAGTCAAAGGCTTCGTGAGATATTTCCATCTTCTCGCCCATGCATCCGAATACCACCCGGTGTTCGCTGGGAGTGTTTCCGGAACGCAGGGAGTGGAATGTGATATCTCCCTCTCCCTTGTCGGGAGCGTGATGGATCATCTCTTCGGCAAGCTCAAGAGCGGTCCCGCTTGGAGCATCGATCTTGGTGCTGCTGTGAAGATCTATCACATCGATGCCGCACTTGTCTCCCAGCTTCTCCGCAGCTATACCCAGGAGCTTCCTCATTACATTGACCACATATGAAGTATTTGCGGCCTTCATCATGGGAATGCTCTCTCCCGCTGCGAGAAGCTCTGCAGTCTGTTCTTCGCTGAATCCTGTGGTGCCGCAGATGAATCCTTTTTTGTGATCCAGACAGGATTTGAGTATCTCCATGCTGAGTTCCACCCTGGAAAAATCCACTACGATGTCGCAGTCATCGATAACTTCCTCGATGCTGTCCCTTACGGCAACACCTATCGGCTCACCAAGACCGCAAACAAGGCCTGCGTCCTTGCCGATGTAATCTCCGCCGGGGTTTCCCACACAGCCTGTCACCTGTATTCCGTTGGCTTTGCACGCCTCCTGGATTATAAGGCTGTCCATGGCGCCTCTGGGCGCCGTCACTGCTATTCTTACCATCAGTTCTCCTTTCGTCCTTTAAGAATTATTCCGAGAAATGTCTCAAGCTCTTCCAGAACTGTCCTGTCGCTCTTTGAGGAGGATACGGTCAGTCTTATATAGGGATCGCTTCCGCCGTTGAATTTTATCCTCTCGCCGTATTCGGCCACGAGGCCCGGGATCACTCCCTCTCCGAAGCGTGTGGTCTCCCACAATTTGAGCATGAGCCTGTAGCCATTCTGATTTATCTCTTTTACTCCCGCCCGGGAGGCCATGGCCCTGACTCTTGCGATCCGTATAAGATTCATGGTATCCGTGGGGATGTCCCCGAATCTGTCGGTCATTTCGTCGATAAGATCCGATTCATCTTCCTCATTTCTTATCATGGCTATTTTCTTATACATCTGCAGCCGCAGAACTTCGTCCTGGATGTAGTATTCGGGAATGAGAGCGGGTATTGGCAGGCCGAAGGCCGTCACCTCGGCTTCCTGGGCCATGGTGTTGCCCTGAAGTTTTTCCACCGTCTCCTCCAGCAATTTGCAGTAGAGTTCATAGCCGATATTCAACATGTGCCCCGACTGCTCCGTTCCCAGCAGATTCCCCGCGCCTCTGATCTCAAGATCCTTCATGGCTATCCTGAAGCCGGAGCCGAATTCGGTGAATTCTCTTATAGCTCTCAGCCTCTTCTCCGCCACTTCGCTCAGGACCTTGTCTCTTCTGTACATCAGGTATGCAAAGGCAAATCTTCCGGACCTTCCAACCCTGCCTCTAAGCTGATAGAGCTGAGCAAGGCCGAATCTGTCGGCGTCAAGGATTATCATGGTGTTGACGTTTGGTATGTCCATTCCCGACTCCACGATGGTGGTGGAGACCAGCACATCGAATCTGCCTGAGGCAAAATCCATTATCACGTCTTCCAGCTCGTTCTCCTTCATCCTCCCGTGACCTATTCCCACGGTGGCATCGGGCACCAGCCTGCTGATTTCGTTTGCGATGCGGGCTATGGATTCGACTCTGTTGTACAGGACATATACCTGCCCTCCCCTGCCCAGTTCCTTTTCTATAGCCTCCCTGATCACAAAGTCGTCTTCCTCCATCACGTAGGTCCTTACGGGATGCCTGTCTTCGGGAGGTTCCTCTATGGTGCTCATATCCCTTATGCCCGACAGGGACATGTGAAGGGTCCTTGGGATAGGAGTGGCGGACAGAGTCAGCACGTCCACGTTCTCCTTCATCTGCTTTATCCGTTCCTTGTGCTTGACTCCGAATCTCTGCTCCTCATCCACCACCAGAAGACCCAGATCCTTGAAGGTCACATCCTTGGAAAGGATCCTGTGGGTCCCTATCACAAGGTCTATCCTGCCCTCCGCCAGATCTTCAATTATCTTTTTCTGTTCTCCTGCGGTTTTGAATCTGGACAGCATCTCCACCTTGAATGGAAATTTTTCAAACCTGTCTTTTAGAGTGTAGTAGTGCTGGTTGGCCAGCAGTGTGGTGGGCACCAGTACAGCGGCCTGCTTACCGTCACAGACGCATTTGAACAAGGCCCTTGCCGCCACCTCCGTTTTTCCGAATCCAACATCTCCGCAAAGGAGTCTGTCCATGGGGATCGGCCTCTCCATGTCTCTCTTTATTTCTTCCACACACCTTATCTGGTCCTCGGTCTCCGTATAGGGAAAATCCTTTTCGAATTCCTCCTGCCAGATGGTGTCCGACGAAAAGGCATAGCCGTTTCTTTTCATCCTGGCCGCGGACACACGCAGAAGATCCTCTGCCATATCCTCTATGGCCGCCCTTGCTCTCGCCTTCGTCAGCTTCCACTCGCCGCCGGTAAGCTTGTTCAGTTTAGGCGTTCCCGCATCCGAGCCGATGTACTTCTGAAGGAGTCCCAGCTGATCCACGGGAAGATAGAGCATGTCCGTGCCTGCATATTTTACTTTGAGGTAGTCCTGTTTGACACCCAGCACCACCATCTGCTCCACACCGACAAATCTGCCTATCCCGTGGCTTTCGTGCACCACATAGTCTCCCGTCTGAACGTCCGCAAAACTTTTTATCTGCTCTCCTCTTGTCCTTCCGGTCTTCGGGCGTCTCTGTCTGCGCTGCCCTCCGTAGATGTCTCCTTCCCAGATCCAGCATTTCTTTTCCTCGGGGAATACCATTCCCGATGTCAAGGTGCCTATGACTGTTGTTATGGTTCCGGGGTATCTGGATCTGTCCTTATTACGCAAATCCTCGTGTTCAAGGAATTCCTCAATGGTATTTATCCTGTCCCGGCTGCTGCAAACGATGGTGACTTCATACCCCGCCGCCAGATAGCTGTCCATGTCGGCCTTGAGCACATCCATTCGTCCGTTGTACACCGGGTTTTGTCTGCAGTCGACCTGACGCAGCTCATCAAGAAAGGGCGCGTTCTTTATGGTGGATACGAATGGTGTAAAGATCAACCCCCGCTTTTCGTAGAGTCTGTAATAATCGCTCTCATCGGAGATTGACCTGAAGTCATCCCCTATACCCTTTCCCTCGTCGAATATGGTTTCAAGATCTTCGGACAGCTCCTTGCGGGATGCGGCGATGGTCTCAAGTATCCTGGAGGGATCGTCGATCATCACAAGGGGGTCATCCATATAGTCCCATATATACTGGGTATCCTGATAAAAATAGCTCAAAAGATTCTCGAAGTAGTTCAGGTTGATTCCTTCTTCCAGACACTCCGCAAGATAATCTCTTCTCTGCTTCAGCTTATAGCTCTGCTCCGACACCCCGTTTTTTTCGAGTTTTTTTATCTGCCTGTCATAGGCTTTGGTCAGGCGGGATTTTGCCTCCTCCAGAAGCTCATGATCCCTGGGAATATATCTGCATGGTGATATCCTTACCTCCTCCAGTTCAGCTTCCGATCTCTGGCTTTCCGGGTCGAAGGTCCTTATTGAATCCACCTCGTCGTCGAAAAGCTCGATCCTTACGGGAAGAGTGCCCTCAGGGGAAAATATATCTATGATCCCGCCCCTTATGCTGAATTCTCCACGCCCTTCTATCATCCCGGATCTTTCGTATCCCATGAGGATCAGCTTATCTGCCAGCTCATCCACATCCGCTTCAGAGCCTATGGAGAACCTGATGATGTTGTCTTTATAAACATTGGCGGGAGGCAGTTTTCTTATGGCGCTTCCCACGGGAGCGATCACCACACAGTCCTTTTCGGAAGATATGGCGCTGAGCACCCCCATTCTTTCCATGACCGAATCGGAATCGCTGGCCTCGTAGGCCACAAGTCCGGTGTCCTCGTCGGGCATTACACAGATGGGTCGATCCCCGCTAAAAAAAGCAAGGTCTGTTGCCAGTCTCTTCGCCCTGACTGACGATGAAACCACTATCAGGCACTGACCTTGATAATTATTCAGCTCATTTGAAGCCAGATACGCCACCCTGCTGTCGGTAGCTCCGGCAATGTTGATCATACCCTTCCTGCTCAACCCTTATTCTCCATCTTCCTTTTTCTTCGCTGCGGGTTTTGTGTTGTATCTGTTCATGGCCCTGTCGATCCCATCCCTGATGATCGACTCTGCCGCGGCAGCCGCTTTTTCTATCCCCTCCTGAAGAAGTTCATCTTCCTCCTTTGAGGCTTTGTTTAAAACGAAATCCACCCATCCTCCACGATTCGTGCCGCCGATGCCCACTCGTATTCTGGGAAATTCTTCCATCCCAAGATGGCTGACCACCGATCTCATTCCGTTGTGGCTTCCGGGGCCGCCTTTTTTTCTTATCCTTATGGTTCCCGGCTCCAGGTCCATATCGTCATATATGACAATCATTTCTTCCGGCCGGATATCATAATAGCGGAAAATCTCACCAAGAGATCTTCCGCTGTCATTCATATATGTCTGGGGCTTTACAAGCATCACCTGTTCCCCTGCCGCCGTTCCTTTGCCTAAGAGAGCGCTGTGCTTCTCACGGCTTACGGGGATTCCCAGCCGTCGGGAGAGGATGTCGATAACCATGAAGCCCATATTGTGTCTGGTTTTCTCGTATTTCCTGCCGGGATTTCCCAGACCTGCGATAACATACATTAAAATACTTCTCCTGTATCAGTCCTCTATCAGTCAAAAAGCTTGCTTATGGACCCGTTGGTGTGGATCCTTGTGATCGCCTCTGCAAATATCGGTCCCACTGAAATGATTATCATATTGGGGAGCCTCTTCTCTTCGGGAATGGGCATGGTGTTCAGAAGAACCAGCTCTTCGATGGCGGAATCCTTTATCCTCTCGATGGCAGGACCTGAAAGCACCGGATGGGTGGCACAGGCTCTGACGGATGCGGCTCCCATATCTTTAAGTGCGTTTGCCGCATTGGTTATCGTTCCCGCCGTATCGATCATATCGTCTATGAGTATACAGTTCTTGCCTTCTATGTCACCGATGATATTCATTATCTCGCTTTTGTTGGGCTCCGGTCTTCGCTTGTCCACAATGGCTATGGGGCATCCAAGGGGCTCCGCCATATTCCTGGCTCTTGGCACACTTCCGTGATCGGGAGATACGACCACCAGATCTTCTATATTTTTTTCTCTGTAGTATCTTGTAAGCAAAGGCAACCCAACAAGGTGATCCACCGGGATAGTAAAGTATCCCTGTATCTGAGCGGCATGAAGGTCCATGGTCACAACTCTGTCGGCTCCCGCGGCCACCAGCATATCTGCAACCAGCTTTGCCGTGATCGGATCTCTTGCCTTTGCCTTACGGTCCTGTCTGGCATAGCCGTAGTAAGGCATTACGGCGCTGATCCTACCTGCGGATGCTCTCTTCATGGCATCGATCATAATAAGCAGTTCCATCAGGTTGTCATTTACCGGATCGCAGGTGGACTGTATTATGAAGCAGTCACAGCCTCGAACCGTCTCTCCAAGATTGACCGAGATCTCTCCGTCGCTGAACTTTGACACCTTGGCATCCCCAAGAGGCTTGCCGATGATGGAAGAGATCTCTTCCGCCAGTTCAGGATGGGAGTTTGCCGCGAAGATCTTGTGATTTGCAAAGACACCGTTTTTCATGTTTGATCCTCCTCTACTTTTTCTTCTTTAAGATTCCCTTTTTTTCTACCCAGTCTCTCAATGTTTTACCCCGGGATCTGGCCACATAAAGGGCCCCTCCGGGCACATCTTCCGTTATTGTACTCCCCGCCGCCACGTAGGCGCCTTCTCCTATATGCACCGGAGAAATCAGGTTGGAGTTGCATCCGATAAATGCGTTGTCCTCCACAACGGAGCGGTATTTTTGGCTTCCGTCGTAGTTTACAAAGACAACGCCGCACCCCAGGTTCACATTCTTTCCTACATCTGAATCGCCGATATATGTAAGGTGTGAGGCCTTGGCTCCATCACCCATTGAGGAGTTTTTGACTTCAACGAAGTCGCCTACCTTGCACTTGTCCCCTATGGCACTTCCCGGCCTGAGATATGCGAAAGGACCGACGGAGGTTTCCTTACCCACGCGGCTTTCCAGGATCACGGAGCTTTGGACGGTCGTTCCGTTTCCTATGGTGGAATCCACTATCCTGCTGTTCTGTCCGATGGTACAGTTTTCACCTATTTTAACCTTCCCTTCGATCACCACGCAGGGATAGATAACCGTACCCTTTCCGATCTTCACGCCTTCATCGATATATGCGGTCCTGATGTCGATAAAGGTGACTCCATTCTCCGTATATTCCAGATTGCGTTTTATTCTCTGTTTTTCCTGTGCTTCAAATTCTTTTAATTTCATACCCTGCCTCACTTCTTCAGAATTTACGATCGAGTTCAAGTATCATCTCGCCCACTCTGTATATGTCGCCTGCTCCCATTGTCAGTACAAGGTCGCCTTCTTCAGCGTTGTCGTATACGAACTTGGCAATGTCTTCAAAAGTCTTGAAATAGTATACATCCGCTTCACGGTCGAACTCCCGGATCTTATTCATGAGAGTTTTTGAGCTGATCTTGTAGATATTCTTCTCTCTGGCCGCATATATCTCGGCAAGCACCGTTTTATCCGCATCCTTGAAGGCCTCCGAGAACTCATCCAAAAGTGCTAGTGTTCTTGTATATGTATGGGGCTGGAAGAGACACCAGAGCCGGTTGTGTTTCATGTTTTTGATGGCCGCAAGGGTTGCCTTTATCTCTGTGGGGTGATGGGCGTAGTCATCTATGACGCGAATTCCCGTCGAAGTGCGTCCCAGAACATCGAAGCGCCGGTGGATGCCCTTGTAGCTGTGCAGGGTATCGACTATAACGTCCGTTTCTATACCCATAAGGTGGCAGCATGCGAAGGCAGCCAGAGCGTTGAGAATATTGTGTTCCCCGGGGATGCTCAGTTCAATTCTGCATATGACCTCTCCGTCGTGATGGACATCGAATCCCGGCATCCCGTCGTTGTCGAAGGATATGTTGGTTGCATAGAAGTCGCTGCTTGTGCTGAACCCGAAGGTGATCACATTGGGAAGCCCCTCTATTATGTTTCTCACAAATGGGTTTGCGTCATAGGCTATAACCGTTCCCGTTTCCGGCACAAGGCGGGCAAACCTGTCAAAGGATCTGGCGATGTGCTCCACATCTTTGAAATAATCAAGATGATCCGAATCGATATTGAGGATTATCTCTATGTTGGGTCTAAGCTCAAGGAAGCTGTCTCTGTACTCGCAGGCTTCCGTTACAAAGAATTCTCTTTCCCCCACATAATAATTGCCCCCGATCTCATCAAGGTTTCCCCCTACGGAAATGGTGGGTTCCCTTTTTGCATTCATGAGGATAAGGGAAATCATCGCCGTAGTGGTTGTCTTTCCATGAGTCCCGGAGATCGCGATGCTTCGGTCGTACTCCTCCATGAGAGCGCCAAGGGCCTGAGCTCTCGTTATCGTGGGGATCCCCAGCTCCTTTGCTCTGGCAAGTTCCGGGTTATCATCACCTACGGCGACCGTATACACCACAAGATCGGCGCCTTCAACATTCTTGGCCCGGTGACCCAGGTAAACCACTGCTCCGTCGCCGATCAGCTTCTCCGTTATATCGCTCTCTCTCATATCGGAACCGCTTATCTCGTAACCCCTGGAAAGGAGTATCTCAGCTATTCCCGAAAGACCTATTCCCCCTATTCCTATACAGTGTATTTTTTTGTATTCGGATAAATCCAGCATTAATGTCATCTCCTGTCTTGCATATTCCATATCATTCTATCATATTTTGTCCATGTGTGGAGAATGCATATATGAATAAAAATGCATATGTGATTCTACCATTTTTTTCTAATGAAACTCTATTTTTTTTTAACTTGTCGGAATAATTTGATTAGTGTATAATGGGGTTTGTCAAAAACGGCATGAAAGGCGGTGCAGTATATGAACATTACTGACGTAAGGATCCGCAAGGTAAACGATGAAGGAAAAATGAAAGCCATCGTGTCGATTACTTTTGATGATGAGTTCGTTGTCCATGACATCAAAATCATTGACGGGCAGAACGGTCCATTCATCGCAATGCCGAGCAGGAAGATGAGCGAAGGTGACTATCGAGACATCGCTCACCCACTGGTTTCAGAAACCAGGAACAAAATCAGAGATGCCATTTTAGAAGAGTACGAGAGAGTTTTGGCAGAAAATGCGGCAGAGACAGATACTAGTACCGATACAGATGCGCCGCAGGAAGATATCTAATCTGAGTAATCTCAAAAACAGCAGTTATGGCAACATAACTGCTTTTTCATTTTTTTGGTATTTTTCGGTGGTGGGAATAATCAGATCAATATCCCGCAGGCCTCTGGTTGGTTCCTCCCCAGTAATAGAGCCCCGTCTTGGGATCCTTGTATTCCTTAAGTCTGTGAGTGTATGAGTCCATTGCCGCCTCTTCATAGACGAGCTTTTCTATGGGATATCCCAAATAGTCCTTTATAAACCATTTGGTAAAGGGCGGGTTGAGTATGAGAAGAGGTCCTATGACATATGTGGCCAGAAAGTTGTTTATTCTTATGCCCTCATTCTTCTGTTCCATGTTCATCCCCGGTCCTCTGAGGGAATTGAACAATGCAATTTTCTCAAGGGTCCCTTCATTTTCGACATCATACATATGACCGAACTGGCTCATGAATCCGACCACTTCGATTTTTTCCCCGGCAGGCATCTTCGCCTCTCCCCCCGACTTGTCCTTTTCCTCTGTGCCCTCTGTCCTATTGGGATGGAATTCTCCCACAAAAAGGCTATTGAATCTGTTTACGGAAGATCTTCTTGCGATCCCCGGGAAGAGTCCCAGGCAGACCGCTTCTTCCACGCCGTCTTCCTCTATTCTTTCTCCAAACAGCTCCATGGCATTGCCGGTAATGAGGAATCTGGTTCCTTCATCTACCTTGTCAAGGATCTGCTGCCGGTAGGGTCTCAGCTGGTTCAGCGCCAGGTGCTGACCATTCTCGGTAGTGGTTCCCATGTACACCAGATCCATTTCCTCTTCAAGGAATCCGGGTCTGTCCTGAAGAGATGTTTTGATGATCTCAACTTCCGGGATGCACTCCTTTAGATACCGGATATTTGCCAGGTCTCCATAGAGATTGCATATTTCAGGGAACAGAACTTCTATCTTCATCAATCCTTCCTCCCCTCGTCAGTATTTGCACCGGCATCCGTTGCCTTTGCGGCGGACTCGATCTGCTTCTTGACCATACCGCTTACCTTTTCCGACAGTTCTATGGAATCCGTTCCGAATAGGATATATATGCTTTCGCCTTGGTAAAGCTTCAGGGCTTCGGGGGCGCTGAGTTCATCGTCCACAAGGGATATCCTGTCATCATCTATGCCTGCCATCTTCAGTCTCAGGTAATAATCTCTGGCCCTGGGCCCCGTCGCAACTATATTGCGTATGTTTTCTCTATTCAAAAATTCGAAGTCGCAGTCGTAAAGCCAACAGGTGTTTTCCGACCATTCTGCGGCGTCGCTCAGATTGTTCATCATAAGGATGATCTCCTTGTCTCCCGGCTGAGAAGAGACGTAATCGAATGCCCTGGATGATCCAAGAGCATTTCTGTCCTTTGACATCTGGCGGATTATTCGGTAGCCTCCCGCTTCTTCCACCCTGTATCTGCTCTCCACGATCTCAGTCTTCTCCAGAAGGCCCTCGATCTGTTCCGGTGTATATCCCAGCTCACTCATGTAAGCCACCACCGCCAGGACATTGTAGATATTGAACACGCTGTCATTTAGGAGGCGGTAAGAGTTTCCGTTGACTTTCATCCTCATGGATACTGTATCTATATCCCCGGCAAGATAGTCACACTCAGGGGACTTGAAGCCGCAGTTGGGGCAGTAGGCTCTGCCTATGTGGTGATATCTCCTGTTTGTGTATTTCAACAGGCCGTGGCAATTGGGGCATATCTGAAGGTCGTTGACCAGATTTATGCATTCCTCCACGTCGGTGTCCATTGATTCGATCCCGAAATACTTCCTTGGATTCGCAGGAGCTACCGATGAAGCTATCAGGTCATCTCCGTTAAGCAGGAGCTTTGTCTCGGGGGGCATTGAATTTGTAAGGATCCTGGAAATATACTCAGGATGTCCGTTTCTCATGATTGAGTCTCTGGTGAGATTGTTGATGAGCAGCATGGTAGGCGCCATCATGGGAAAGACAACTCTGGATGAGCGCTCATCTATCTCCAGAACGGCCAGATCGGACTTGAATTTCCCGCCCGGAGTCATGTCCTTTATGAATGCGGTACAGAGTCCGGTTATGGTGTTGGAGCCTTTGTTGTTGTCAAGGACCTTCTTTCCGTCAGCCTTGAACATGCTTATGAGCAGGTTGCATACGGTGGTCTTGCCGTTTGTTCCCGTTACTCCCAGAATCTTTTCCGGGCCTCCCGCCATGCGCAGAAAATCCGGGCATATTTTAAGAACTACCTTGCCCGGAAAGTTTGTTCCCTGATGGCCCGTAACCTTAAGGGCAATGACTGCCAGTTTGGCCATCCAAAGTGCAATATAAAACGTCACTGATCTCATCAGCGATACCTCTTCTACTATTTGTATTTGAATTCAGGAATGATCTTTTCTATCGTGGGCATTATCCCTATTCCCCCCGGGGTCTGTCCCGGAAGCTGCCAGAAGTCATGGGCACAGTAATTGTTGCCCTCGATTATGGCAGGACCCGTTGGGGTCACCGCTATATCCCACCCTACGTAACGCATCTGGGGGATCTCCAGAGCCGCCTCTTTGGCCATTTCAATTACTTCCCTCCAGTATGGAAGCACCATGCCGATAAGGGGTGTGTGGCTGTATGGATGTTCAGTATATTGGATATCCGCCGTCGTGTCTCCGGAATGTGCAGGGAACATAAATTCCCCTGTTTCCAGATTTATAGGTCCGTGGAGTCCATAGTTGTCCACCACTCTTCCATTTATTCCCATTTTAAAGACCGCATATATGGCGTGGGCTTCTCCCTTGGCATCTATCAGGGTTATCACTCTGAAGCAGTTGGCGCTGAAGGGATAAATGGCCGCTATATCCGGGTGATTCTCGATAACGTCTTCGATGGTGGCGAATCCCTTTTCCTTTATGTATGCGGTGAAGGCCTGGGAGCTTTCAAAATCTTTGGTCTCAAGCTTTTCGCAGCCGATGCCGCATGAGAGATCCTTCATCTTGGCGAAGATTTTTTCTCTTTTTTTGAAGAATTCTTCTATATCCTCGTCTGTTGCGGTTGCGATATCCAGAGATTCTCTTCCTATATACTTTTTGAATCTCACGTTGAATTCATTCTTATTGTCAAAATAGTGGGAGTAAGAATGGTCATTCATGAACATTATGAACTTCTTGCTCCGGAACCTTGTCATGTAAGTATCTCTCTGCTCGTGGTTCAGATCCCACCATTCGAATATGACGTAGTCGTTATACCCCGCCTGATATCTCTTCATGCACCTCAGGATGTCAAAAAAACAGAAGGCCTTGCTTTTGCCCGATCTTTCACTGGCCGTATTTACGACCTTAAAGAACTTGCCAAAGCTGGCCTGCCTGAATACTCTCAAATAGTATTGAAACTTATTCTTTTCCATCTTTACCTTCCCGCGGCTTACCCAAAATATCGCCCTAAAATCGAGTTTAATTGTACCTCAGACACAGGATGTTGTAAAGAATGGTTATGTGCAGATTTGCAGATATCTCCACGGCACGTGGGACCTACCATTCTCCCATGTAGCAGCCCGGCCGGAGGTAGTCCTCCATCTGCAGCTCATTGTTTTCCCCCCGATTACCGATCTTCTGTTCCGTAAGCTTTCCATTCTCCAGCTTGATAACCGTCATAATTTCACTGCCCATCTGCTGCATCATGCGGATAATGCCGTTATGAGCGGGATACTGATAGAAGGAGCTGTGACCGGCGCCCACTTCACCCACTTCATGTATCCTGCCATCCCTGTACTGCAATACTCTAAGCATGTATTCCGCCTCGTAGGATCCTGTCTTCACTATGAACTCCGACTTCCCGTCTTTGTCGATGTCGGTTATGAAGTGATACCCAAAGTCCTCATCCACTGTTCCATTTTGGATCTCACTTTCGTAGTAATCTGTGTATGCCTGCCGTTCCTCATCCGAAACATCCATCTCCTCAACGGTCTCCGGCAGCATTGCACTGTATTTCTCCGCTTCAGCATAGTTGCCTTTGGAATATGCATCTATAACCTTTTCCATGTAGCTGCCGTACTTTTCCTCCGTAGGATCCGTTTGACCGCCTTTGTTTTCACTTCCCTTGTCTGCGGCCAGCCTCTCGCGAAGGTCTGTATAATCCTCGATGTATGTGGTTGAGGCGCTCATCAGATCCGTCAACTTATCGTCCGTACCGTATTCACCAAACTGGATGTATGACATATTCCTGTGGCAGGCCTTTCGGCCCACGTCGAAGAAGGCGCTTTCAGAATCCACAAAGCCGTTTTCATCTCTTGAGAAAGCTTCTCCGAATCCAAGGGAACCCAGCTTGTCGTTTATCTTTTTTATCCCATCGTCGATGGCTGCAGTGTAGACTTCCCAATGTGCATCGTAGTCCTCCCCATCGACCTGAGACGGGCATGAGGCGACATTCTTTCCGTCTATGTACGTTGAGTTCTCCGCCGTATCGGTATTCACAGTACATATGGTGGTATCCAGGATCGAGTCCTCAGATATTTCATAGACCATTATTCCGATGGCTTCCATATGGGTAAGGAGTGCTCTGCTATAGCCTATGCAAAGATACATTTTTTCACCGGAAACACATGTGTAGACATTGTATCTGGCGCCGAGATAGTCATCTCCCTGACCGCCGCCACCCAGTCTCACATCCTTCTTTGCAATGGTTTTGATTTTTCCCTCGCGAGATTCTTTGAGAGTGATAGTCATCACTCTGTCGCTGTCCCTCAACGATGTCTCGATCCACCTTGGTGCATTGGACCCGATCTTTGTTATATCCAGGGAACTTATGATCCCGCCTTTGCTGCTTTCCCTCTGGTACTCTTCTTCAACTGTTGCCAGCGGGCCTTTCCTGAGACTCTCGTCGTTGGATTTGTATACTTTGACTGTTTGCTTCTTCTCCGTGAACTTGGATTCACCGGCTTTACTTTCACCTTCTTCTATGGTTTTTTCCGCTTCGGTGTAATTGCCCTGGAAGATATATATGTCTGCCTTGCCTATGTAGGCGTCGGCCTTCTTGGGCTTTATGGCGATGGCGTCGTCATAGGTTTTTATGGCAGACTCGTAGTCTCCGCTGTCCACGAATTTCTGGGCTTCCTCGATTTTAGCGGTGTATTCGGCTCCGCCGCCTCCGGACAGTGCGACCGCCGCTCCAAGTCCTGCAAAGACAACGACTGCCGCAGTCACCAAAACTATGAGGGTCTTCTTTGAGAACCTCCCCGCCTGCCGGGTCTGGATCCCGGACTGCGGCCGGAACTTCGGCTCTATGGGCTCGGCAGGCTCCACCGCCTGCCAGACTTGTTCCTCAGGAACAGGCTCCACCGCCGGCCGGGCCGGCGCTTCCTCCATCTTGGCTCCGCAGTTATAACAGAACTTATCACCCTCGGGAACCTGTGCTCCGCATATCGTACATTTCATCTTTTCTTCCTCTGTCTGTATCAAATACTAATTAGATTCAATATGGCCCATTTACAGGTCGGCCATTGTGCGAAAACAAGGTGAAAATCAAAAAATCGCACAAAACGATTGTTCAAAAAAGCCCGAAATCGTTCATTTTTACACAATTTTTTATGTCTGAAAGGCTATTTGACCTGTGTTTTCCTGGTTTTTAGGGGTTTTGCTGGAATTATTTTCCATTTCCTTGTGCAAAATCAACGTTTTTTGCGAATTAGGGACAATGTTAAATTTTTCCATCGTGTGAAACGTCAGTGTGAGGTCTTTATTCCCCTATTTTCTTCCACTGACCCTGAGTGCTGAGTTCTTCGGCAAATACGCTCGGTCCTTCTTCCAGAGGATCAAAAGCATCGGTGTCGGTTCTGAACCTGTAGTACCTCTCCTCTACACCTGTTCCCACAGGGTGGCTGATGGTTGCGATCCAGTTTTCATCCATCTCAAAACCATTGCCGGACTGCTGGTCCGCAGGAAGCGTTGCCTTTCCATTTTCATTCACATACACGCCTTCCATCCAGAGAGCCTGCCCTTCAACGTCCTTCATACCTATGTAAAGTTCGTCCTGTCCGTTGTTGTTAAGATCGTAGAGCAGATAGTATATGCCGTCGTAAGCATCCGGAAGGAAATCTTCAAATCTTGTTTTTAGACTCCCCGGAATCTCATTTTCATGCTCTGCGATAAGTTTATTTGACTTTTCCTGATCGTTTCTCGATTCCCAGAGCTCGCCCAGGAGGGCAAGAGTGTCATCGTACCACTGACCACGGGCCTTGGTTGTGGGCTGGGTTGGATTTGTCTGTCGGGGAGTCACTTCCACAGTAAGCTCTTTGATCATCATGTCCCAGGTCATGGAGAGCTTATCCTTGGACTCCGCAAGATTCCAGATCTCCTCATCGTCGGTAATGTCCCCTTCTCTCACGCAGAAAATCACTTCATCCATGCCGTCGCACATGCTGCGGTACTCTTTTTCGAAACCTTCCTTTGTTCCCTTGTCGTTATTACTATAGATTTCTGCTGTGGAAAGATCGACTTTGCTCTTCCCGGGATTATCTATCATGCTCCAGATATAGCCTGTAAAACCGACTTCTTCAAGTTCAGTCGCCGCAGCTTTTTCATACTGATTTATTTCAATGAAGATCTCCTCGTCGGAAAATTTATTGAGCATGACCAGATTGCCGCCTGTTGTAAAAACAATATAGCCGCTCTCTTCTCCACCTGCCGGTACATGTGAGAAGTATCTTCTGGGGTCACCCCCGTCCTGGTAGGTTGATCTGGTGCTGACTGAATAAACTATTTCCTGCGCCTTTTTATCTGCATATGTGAATATGTGCAGACCATTTTGCTGGAAATCCTCCCCGTTTACCATGAAGAACAGTTCCGGGATCTCATCTCCATCGATATCGCACAGGGCAGTGGAATCGTAGGGGACATAATTGCTGTCATAGCCATAATTCGATATGTTTTCGTATCCCTTTATTCCCACTTCATAGTCCAGGATCACTTTCCTGTATGCGGTCTTCCACTCACCTTCATATTCCTTTTTTACGGTCTTCAGCTTGCTCTCGATCTCTTTTGTTTCCGATGCATTTTCCCGGCCCTCTATGAGAGTGGCTATTGCCCGGTATCTGTCGCCGGTCATTACCTGAACATCCGCCTTGCCTATGTATGCATCGGCTTTTTTAGGCTCTATGGCAATGGCGTCGTCGTAGGTTTTTATGGCAGACTCGTAGTCACCGCTGTCCACGAACTTCTGGGCTTCTTCTATTTTTGCGGTATAATCGGCTCCGCCGCCTCCGGACAGGGCGACCGCCGCTCCAAGTCCTGCAAAGACAACGACTGCCGCAGTCACCAAAACTATGAGGGTCTTCTTTGAGATCCTCCCCGCCTGCCGGGTCTGGGTCCCGGACTGCGGCCTTGCCGGTGCTTCTTCTATCTTGGCTCCGCAGTTATAACAGAACTTATCATCATCGGGAACCTGTGCTCCGCATATCTTACATTTCATCTTTTCTTCCTCTGTCCGTATCCGAGACTAATTAGATTCAATCTGATCAGGTCCATTGTGCAAAAACAAGGGGAAAATCAATGTTAAAGCCTTCTATCTCATAAATTTAAATCCTCTTATGATAGGCACTTCCTTGGCTTTTCCGAAGCATATGGAGAAGAAGGCTATGATCTTCAAGATACCGAGGATCACCCAAGCGATCATGATAAGTACATAAACAAAGGCAAAGAAACCAAATCCTCCGAGAGACGGTATCTGGTAATTCGCCAAAGCATTCAATGCGCCGATAATTGGCGGCAGCAAAAGGGGGTAGCAAAGAAGTGTGATCACTCCAAGCAGCATCTCCGTTACTATAAATTTAAGCCCCTGCCTCACATGGAATCCCGCATATGGGGATGTGGCAGCTGCAAGGAGAGCTATTATTATTCCTACGGGTCCAAGAAGATAGACGAGCATAGCCACGACTTTGTTTTCCGATATGTCCGTCTTTTCAAATTCGTGGGTATGATCCCATTTGTCCACCGTGGGCGCGGCTCTGTAAGGGGAGTCTCCACCGGACCGCTGTCCCTGGCCGGCTCTGTAGCGGGCACCACCATCACCTGCGTATCTGTACGCCGGAGCCTCCGGCTGACGATAGGGTTCCCCGGCGGGCTCACCAAACTGCTCCTGTGCCGGCTGGCGGTAGGGCTCTCCTGCGGGCTCACCAAAGGGTTCTCCGGCCGGGCGGATTTCAGCTTCCGGAATCTCTTCCAAATCATTTATCAGCGCAGTGGTTTCTCCCTGATCCGCTCCGATGAAATCCCTGTTCGCTCCAAGTTTGGCGCCGCATTCTCT
>CADBRY010000038.1 GCA_902797195.1 uncultured Eubacteriales bacterium | reverse complement strand
TGGCAGGAGGAAAGAGAATTCGTATACGACGGACAGGAAAAATCCATGGTCCTTGAGAATCTGCCGGATAATATCAGGGTGAGCTACAAAGGCAACACCGCCGTAGATTCCGGTCAGTATATGGCATCGGCCATTCTTGAGCCTGTGGATATCAAGAATTACAACGTGCCCACGGTGGACCCCATAGCCTGGGAGATCAAAAAAGCGGATCTGGATGTATCCGGAGTCAGCTGGGTATCGGCGGAAAGGCTGGTATACGACGGAGAGATCAAAGTCATTGGACTTACAGGCCTACCCGATGAAGTGGAAGTGGAATACGAAAACAACACTGCCAGGGAGGCGGGAACGTATCACGCCTCTGCGGTGCTTTCAGTAGACAGCAGGAATTATCAGGCTCCTCCCATCAGGGGATGCACCTGGACCATCGACAAGGCTCCTGTGGACATAAGCGATATCTCCTGGAACTATGCCATTGACTTTACATATGACGGCTACGAAAAACGGGTCGAGCTTATGAATCTGCCGGAGGGAATGTCGGCCACTTACAAAGGCAACGAAGCCATTGAAGCGGGAGACTACACTGCGGAAGCGACAATCATACTTGAGGACAATTCCAACTACAAGACTCCGGTGATAGAGCCTCTCCGGTGGAAGATACTGAAGAACGACTACGACATGAGTCAGGTGCGCTGGGAAGGGATCAGCGGTCAGATGTACGACGGGACCACCAAGGAAGTTGTCCTTACCGGTCTTCCCGACGGACTGGTTCCCATTTACGAAGGCAATGAGGCTACGGATGCGGGTACATATCATGCGGCCGCCACCTTCCTTTACGATGAAAACAACTTCAACATGCCTGAGAAGATGGAAACGGATTGGACCATCGATAAGGCCCCCTTTGACATAAGCGGAGTGAGATGGGATTACGAAGGTCCCCTGAAGTACAGCCGCAAAGGACATACGGTGGAACTGCTCACCGAGGACGGAGACAAAAAAGGAGGGTTATTCGGCCGTAAGCCTCAGGGCAATTATCTGGGACTTCCCGAGGGAAGCAGAGTCCGTTATGAGGGCAACACGGCAAAGGATCCGGGAAGATACGAGGCAAGAGCATATCTGGACATTCCCGAACAGCCCAATCACGAAGTCAAAGAACCGATACTTCTCATATGGGAGATTATAGATGACTGAAATAGGTGAGGAAAAAAAATCATTTCTCGCCAGACTGGGAGGACTGACCCGACTTATATTCGGCAGGACCACTCTCTTCATACTGTTCCTGCTCCTGCAGGTCGTAGTCCTCTTTGGCGGATTCTTCATCCTTGGAGAGAGGATCATCGTCCTGAACTATATCATGGGTTTTGTTGCCATGGTCATTATGGTATACGTGGTAAACTCCAGAAGAGATGCCAATATGAAGATGACCTGGATAGTTATCATTCTTGCTGTTCCTATCTTTGGCGTCGTCCTGTTCATATACACCAGAGTCCAGCCGGGAACAAATGTAAGATCCGAAAGGATAGCTCAGCTTATCGAAGAGCAGCGGGCATATCTTGCTCCCGACAGGCAGGTGGTGGAAGAGGAACTGGCCTATGCCAGAAATGAATACGGCATATTCAAGTATATCTACGAGGGAGGCAACTATCCTTCATACATAGATCCCGGGATAAAGTATTTCCCCCTTGGTGAAGACAAGTACCGTGAGATGCTCAGGCAGCTTGCTTCCGCCAGGGATTTCATCTTCATGGAGTACTTTATCATTGAAGAAGGTGAGATGTGGAACTCCATACTGGAGATACTCCGTGAAAAGGCAGAGAGCGGCGTTGAGGTAAGGCTCATGTATGACGGGACCTGTAACCTGACGCTTTTGCCCAAGGGATTTGTGGGGAAGATGGAAGATTATGGGATCAAATGTAAGGTGTTCTCTCCCATGGTTCCATTTTTATCCACCCATCAGAACAACAGGGATCACCGGAAGATACTTGTGATAGACGGAAGGGTTGCCTTTACAGGCGGAGTCAATCTGGCCGACGAATATATAAACAAAAAGGTCAGATTCGGACACTGGAAAGACACCGCCATAATGGTCCAGGGAGCAAGTGTGGACAGTTTCACCCTCATGTTCCTTCAGATGTGGAATATCGACGAGCACATAACTGATGACTACGGAAGGTTCATAGTGGCGGGAAACGACAGGATCGATAACGACGAGGAACTTCGCAGGGGAGGGTATATAGCCCCATACGGAGACAGCCCCATGGACGATGAGGCTGTGGGCGAAAAAGTTTACATGGATATCATCAGCAAGGCTGAAGAATATGTCCATATTATGACCCCTTATCTCATACTCAGCGAGACCATGGTCCACACCCTTATATTTGCGGCTCAGAGGGGGATCGACGTCAAGATCATCCTTCCTCACATACCGGATAAAAAATACGCCTACTGGCTGGCCAGGACCCATTACCATGAACTGATCTCAGGGGGAGTCAAGATATATGAGTACACTCCCGGATTCGTTCATGCCAAGGTGTTCTGCAGCGACGATATAAGGGCAGTGGTGGGAACCATTAATCTTGACTACAGAAGCCTGTACCTTCATTTTGAATGTGCGGCATATATATACGACAACCCGGTGATAGAGGATATCGCCGAAGACTTTGACGATACACTCTCCAAGTGTGAGAGGATAACTGTGGAGAACTGCAGGAGATTCAGCCCTGTTGGAAAGGTGCTGGGTAAAGCTCTTAAGATAGTTGCTCCCCTTATGTAGAGGAAACAGACGATAATGAGTGAAAACAGTAAGACAACTTTGATAAAGGGCGCGGCGGTTCTTGCCATAGCGGGACTGGTTGTAAAGGTTTTTGGAGCTGCCTTCAGAATACTTCTGGTCACTTTTATAACGGATCAGGGCATAGCATACTATACTCCGGCCTACGCCATATACTCGGTTCTTCTGGTGGTTTCCACATCAGGAATCCCCATCGCCATATCCAGAATGGTTTCGGAGCGCTGCGCTATCGAAAGGTATGACGAAGCGGACAGGGTATTTCAGATATCAAGCAGACTGATGATAGGACTGGGAGCCGTCGGGTTCATAGTGCTGTTCTTTTTCGCTGATCCCATTGCCACGGCAATCAATCTGAAAGGGTCGGCCCTGGCCATGAAGGCAACGGCGCCGGCGCTTCTCCTCGTTCCTGTAATGTCCTCATACAGAGGATATTTCCAGGGGCAGCAGAGAATGGCTCCTACTGCTTTATCCCAGACCATAGAGCAGATATTCAGAGTCGTTTTCGGACTTCTTGTGGCTCTTGTTCTCATGAATGGCACACTCTTTTCCAAGGACTTTACAGATCTTCAGAGAGGAGCTGCGGGAGGCTGCTTCGGCGCATCGGCCGGTGCCATCGGAGGACTCATCGTGATGCTGGCGGTTTACTTTGCATCCCGAAAAGATATAAAGGCAAGGATAGCAAAAAGTAAGGACGGCCGGCGTGAGACGGCGGGATCCATTCTCAAGGGAGTTCTTGTAATCGCTGTCCCGATAACACTTGGAGCCATGCTGATGCCGCTGGTAAATCTTGTGGATGCGTCAGTCGTCGTCGTTCGTCTTCATGAAGCGGGATTTGACAATGTGACTGCCAAGGCTCTCTACGGGCAGCTTACGGGATACTGTGAGCCTATAATAGCGCTTCCTCAGGTTCTCATGTCTGCTATCGTTATGAGTATAGTCCCCATGGCCGCCGCCGCCAACAAACTGGGGGACAGGATCCGTCTCCACGAGACCATATCCCTTGGGCTTCGTATGGCGACAATCGTTGCCTTTCCATGCGCAATAGGACTTATTATACTTGCGAAGCCCGCACTGACCATGCTCTTCTTCACTCAGAAGGAAAGCGCGGCAAACGCGGCACCATGTCTGCAGGTTCTGAGCATCAGCTTCATCCTTCTGGCGCTGATAACCATAATGACCGGGATCCTTCAGGGAGTGGGCAAGCAGATATGGCCTGTGATAAACCTATTCATAGGGCTGCTGTTCAAGGTGGTCGTCACCTGGATATTTGTAGGGACCACTGCGGTAAATATTATGGGAGCGCCCCTTGGAACCATGTCAGCCTATGTGATTGCAACGGCCCTTGACATGTACTGCCTCAGGAAATTCACGGGAGCTTCCGTAAATATAAGGCTGCTCATAGTAAAGCCTTTGCTTTCGTCCATCATAATGGGCGCCGCGGTCATCGCCGTATACCACGGGCTCATGGCGGTGGTCTCATCAAACACCGTGGCCACGCTTCTGGCCATTATTGCGGGAGTCCTCGTATACGGGGTGATGGTCATTAAGACAAAGGCAATTTCAAGGGACGAGCTTCTTGAGATATCCATCGGGCGCAGGGTCGTACGAATATGTGACAGACTGAAACTGTGGTAAAGTCAGTTAGGTATAACTATCGCTTTTTCCATTCAAAAACAGGAAAAACCATTGAAAAAAAGCGTCAAAACAGTTGACAACCAAAGACTAAAATGGGAGAATATAAATGCGTTATTTGACGGCTTAAAGCGGTCATTGCAATGGTCTTAGACCGTTAGTTAACAATAAGGAGGAATTATCAGATGAACAAGGCAGAATTAATCGCTAAAGTAGCAGACAAAACAGGATCAACAAAAAAGGAAGCTGAACTCGCAGTAAACGCGTTTGTATCCAGCATTGAGGAAGCTCTGAAGAAGGGTGATAAAGTCCAGTTGATCGGCTTTGGTACTTTCGAGGTCCGCCAGAGAAAAGCTAGACAGGGAAGAAACCCGAGAAAACCCGGCGAAGTTATCAAGATCGCTGCATCCAAGGCTCCGGTATTCAAGGCTGGTAAGGCTCTGAAGGATGCTGTCAACAAGTAATAATTGACAGGACAATCGGTTAAATAGCAAACGGACAGCAGGCGCTGTCCGTTTCTTCTTTAAATATAGAACAACAGTGACTTTAGAGGAACAGCGACGACTTGATATAAAACAGGGAGACATGGATGAGGATAGATAAGTTTCTTAAGAACTCAAGAATAATAAAGAGAAGGACAGTGGCCAAAGATGCCTGCGAGCAGGGGCGCATATGCGTCAACGAGAAGGTTGCCAAGCCCGGAACGGAAGTAAAGCCTGGAGACGAGATCTCCGTTCAGTTTGGAAACGGCAGCATGAGGCTCAGGGTGCTGAGCACCCCGGATACGGTTCGAAAGGAAGACGCCCAGTCCATGTACGAGGTTTTGGAGCAGGGCCCTACAGGATAAGGGTGTTGGGGCCTGGGGTTGTCTCTAGAGTAGGGGGTGCTGGCCCCACGGAGGAGCTGGCCTCGCCACGCGGAGGTGCTGGGGCCACAGGTGGTTGCTGGGGCCGCTACGCGCAGGTAGATTGTCCCTAAAAGGGCATTTTTTAAAGTTTTTACACAAGGAATTGGAAATATTTGTAAATTACAAGCCGATTATTGTACCCAGTGAGGGTAAAACTCCCTATTTGGGGCTCAAAATTGTGTAAAAATTACGATATAGGAAAAAATCGCACAATTTCTTTGTGTAATTTTTTTGATTTTGGTCGATTTTGGGACAAAGGCAACTTCGCCCATGCCCGCCAAGCCCGTCTAACCTTCCTGCAATGAGTCAGCCAAGGATTTCCTCGGCGTATCTTACGGTGCCCATGGCATCCCTTGCGTAGTGATCCGCTCCCATCATATCCGCATATTCCTGATTCAGCACGGCTCCGGAAACCAGGACCTTTGTGTCAGGGCTTTCCCGGTGGAGAAGTTTTACGGTCTCCGTCATAGCGGGCACGGTGGTGGTCATAAGGGCGCTGAGCCCTACCAGTTTGATTTCTTTTTTTACAGCCTCATCCAGGATATCCTGAGGATCCACGTCTCGTCCAAGATCGATCACTTCGAAGCCGTAATTTTCAAGGAGCACTCTGGTTATGTTCTTTCCGATGTCGTGTATGTCGCCTTTGACCGTGGCCACTATGACCCTGCCTCTGCTGGCGTTGCTGTTTTCAGGAAGGGCTTTTTTGATGACGGCGAAGGCGGCATTGGTTGCATCTGCACTCATGAGCAGCTGGGGAAGGAATATCTCTCCCGACTCAAAGCCTCTGCCCACGGAATCGAGAGCGGGAATGAGATCTTCATTTATGATGTCCAGAGGAGCCCTGCTCTCAAGCTGGGCCTGGGCCATCTGGCCGGCTTTCTCTGTAAGACCTCGCTCGATGCACTCCCTAAGGCTCATGGATCCGCCGCCGGAAGTTTCACGGGATGAGCCGGCTGCGCTCTGCCCACCGGCATTTTTACTTTGTCCGCCGGCTGCGTTCTGTCCGCCGGAAGCTGACACTTGACTCTGCCCCGAAGGCGCAGGCGCCGGAGGCTTGTAGTCGCTGTAGGCATCTACGTATCCGGAGCAGTTTTCGTCCATTCCAAGCAAAGCCAACGAAGCTCTGTAAGAATTCATAATAACATCATCCATGGGATTGATTATGGCGCAGGAAAGCCCCCGCTCCATAGCCATGGAAAGAAAACTTCCGTTTATAAGCGTCCTGGCCGGAAGCCCAAATGATACGTTGGATACTCCAAGGATAGTGTTGAGACCAAGCTCCGATCGTACTTTGTCTATGGTTTCAAGGGTCACCCTGCCCATGGTCTGGTCGGCGGATATGGTCATGGTGAGTCCGTCGACTACGATGTCCTTTGGGTCGATCCCGTATTTACCGGCTTCCTCTATTATTCTTTTTGCAACGGCGAGTCTTCCTTCAGCTGTGTCAGGTATGCCGCTGTCGTCAAGGGGAAGGGCGACAAGGACACCGCCGTACTTTGCCACAAGGGGAAGGATCCGGCTCATGCTCTCCTCCTTGCCGTTGACGGAGTTGACCATTGCCTTTCCATTGTAAAAACGCAGGGCCCGTTCCAAAACGTCAGGATCTGCGGTGTCGATCTGAAGGGGAAGGGCAGTTACCGACTGAAGGCCGGTCATTGCCTTTTCCATCATAGCGACCTCGTCGATCTCGGGAAGACCCACGTTGACGTCGAGAATGTGAGCTCCCTGATCCTCCTGCTTAAGTCCCTCGTTCAGGATGTAAGGGATGTCGCCGTTTTTGAGGGCTTCCTTGAAGAGCTTCTTGCCCGTGGGATTGATGCGCTCCCCGATGACAAGGGCCTGTTCGCCTATCTCTACGGCCCTTGCGTATGAAGTGACGACCGTATGGTTTTTCCTTGTGGCAGGCTTAAAAGGAAGCTCCCTGCATTTTTCCACAGTGAGCCTTATATGTTCCGGCGTGGTGCCGCAGCAGCCGCCTATGATCTGGACGCCCATGCCGGCGATCTCAACCATAAGATCCGAAAACTCTTCCGGACCTATATCGTAGACGGTTGTGCCATCGACGTTCTTGGGCATGCCTGCGTTGGGAGTTATTATCACGGGGATGGAAGCCGCATCCACCAGTTCCCTGACGATGGGCAGGATCTCTCTTGGACCAAGGCTGCAGTTCACTCCCAGTGCGTCCACTCCAAGGCCTTCCAGAAGAGCCACACAGGTCTTCACATCGGCACCTGTGAGAAGCTTTCTGCCTGAATCAAAGGTAACGGTGGCGCAGACGGGAAGATCGGAGTTTTCCTTTGCGGCGAGAACAGCCGCCTTCAGTTCGTAGGTATCGCTCATGGTCTCGATCAGAACCAGATCTGCACCTGCATCCGCACCGATCCTGATCACTTCGCCGAACACACGGACCGCTTCCTCAAAGTCCAGATCCCCGAGAGGTTTCAGCAGTCTGCCTGTGGGGCCGATATCCAGGGAGACATAGAGGTCATCCCGGCCCGTTTTCTTTTCGGCTTCATTGCGTGCAGAAACGGCAAGCTCAACGGCAGACCGAACAATAGCCTCAAGTTCATCGGGATACTTGAGCCTGTTGGCCCCAAAAGTATTGGTGTTTACGATATTGCAGCCGGTCTCATAGTAGCTTCGGCTCATTTCCAGGATCTCCTCGGGCCTCTGGATATTCCACATTTCCGGAAGCTCTCCGGCCTTAAGACCTCTTTCCTGCAGGAAGGTTCCTCCCGCGCCGTCCCAGAAAAGCCATTCCCGGCCTATCATGGATCTTATGTTTTTTCTTTCGATATTGTGTGACATTAAACTCACCTCTTTAAATGGACCTGTAGGGACAATCTGCCTTGGTACAGGTCTCACACTTTTTCTCTGAAGAGTCAGATGTGTCACCGGCCCCATCGCAGCTGATCCCGACTATAGCCGTGACGGATTTGCTTGGAGTCATAGCCATGCCTGAAGTAAGGCATATCCCCGTCTGCCTGGTAAGATCCAGAAGATCGAAGAGTCCTCTCTGACAGTCTATGCTGAAATCTCCATAGCCCGGGGAAAAGCGCCTTCTCGTTTGTTTTCCCTCCAGGCGGATACGTGTGTCGATATCATCGTTGATCAGATCGCAGTAGGCCTCTATGTAGGCCGCTCCAACAGCCTGGTAGATGGCGGACCTGGTTATGTTGTTCACCGTTGCCTTTGCAATGAGGCTGTCTATCCCCATGCCCACCGTGGCCCCAAAGACCATGGCCTCCGTACAGCCCTCCAGAGCACGGCTCAAGGTGGAACTCTTTATGTCCATGCCCCCGATACGCACCGTGTCTTCTGCTGGAAAGGCAACGGGGAACCTTCGGCACACACTCCTGAGCTGAGCGGAGCGGTAAACATCATCCATACAGTCTCCGATCATGATGCTGACATCCCCTTCAGGTCTGGAATTGCCGTATCCCAGGTATCTGCATACCTCTTCTATATCTATAGTGATTTTTTCTTTGTTTGCCGGCAACATGGTTACTTGAGTATCTCCGACATACTGTTCATGATTCCCCTGACTATGTCGGGCTTATTCATTGAATACACGTGGATGTGGGTGATCCCGTTGGATATCAGATCGATTATCTGTTCCGCTGCGTAAATCACTCCCGCCTGTTTCATCTTCGCAGGATCCTGTCCGAATCTGTCCACTATCATGCGGAATCTGTGGGGTATAGTCGCTCCGGAAAGCTTCACGCTTCGGGCGACCTGTTTGGCGTTGGTGATGGGCATGATACCGGCAAGGATGGGAACATCGATGCCTGCCTCCCGGGCCCTGTACATGAAGTTATACATGGTGTTGTTGTCGAAGAACATCTGAGTGACGAGGAACTGGCATCCTGCGTCGATCTTTGTTTTAAGATTGCGGATATCCTCAGAAGGGCTTTCGCATTCCACATGTCCTTCGGGATAACAGGCTCCGCCTATACAGAAATCCTCGGATTCTTCTCGTATCGCCCGGACCAGATCCGAAGCGTGCTCAAAATCAAAACAGGTCCTTCCTGTATCGGGAATGTCCCCGCGGAGAGCCATAATATTTTCGATGCCCTTTTTCTTATATGTCTGCAGCATGCTGCGTATGTAGTCTCTGTCGGATGACACGCAGGTCATGTGGGCCAGGACGGTGGTGTCCATTCTGCTTTGGATGTCGGCTGCCACCGCGGATGTGTATTCAAATGAACCTCCGTCTGCCCCATAGGTCACGCTCATAAAATG
>CADBRY010000037.1 GCA_902797195.1 uncultured Eubacteriales bacterium | reverse complement strand
TCTGTGGTGGCTCTCATTATGGATTTCTTTATCTTGCTGTCTTCATCCAGCAAAGATATCCTGCTGTGATTGTTCAGGGAGCTCTTGCTCATTTTGGCCGTGGGATCGTCCAGGGCCATTACCCTTGCTCCCGCCTTCATGAACCTGCCGTCGGGTACCACGAAAGTTCCATCGAACCTGTGGTTCACACGGATGGCGATGTCCCTGCAGATCTCGATGTGCTGCTTCTGGTCGTTGCCTACCGGAACGATGTCGGTGTCATAGAGGAGTATGTCCGCCGCCATAAGCACCGGGTATGTGAGAAGTCCCGTTCCCACCGACTCCTGTCCCCCGCTCTTTGCCTTGAACTGGGTCATCCTTGAAAGTTCTCCCGTGTAGCTGCTGCAGCACAGTATCCATCCCAGCTCTGCGTGTCCGCTTACCTGAGACTGGACGAAAATGATGGATTTCTTCGGATCTATGCCCACTGCCAGGTAAAGAGCCGCAACGTCCAGTGTGTGCTGTCTCAGCTCCTTGGGGTCCTGGGGAACAGTTATGGCGTGCTCGTCCACGATGCAGTAGATGCACTCGTTTTCCTTCTGCAGATCCACGAACTGCCTGATAGCTCCAAGGTAGTTGCCTATATGAAGATTTCCTGTAGGCTGGACTCCTGAAAATACGCGCTTCATGGTGTCTTCTCCTTTATTCTTTGTCCGGGTCGTAGAGATTGATCTTCATCTGCGTCTGATCACCGGTCTTGTCTTTTTCATCTTTTTCAGATGACTTCTTTTCTTCTTCGGCGAGTTTTTCTTCTTTTCTCTTTGCCTTCTGTTTCTGTGCCAGCTCCGCATCCCTGGCGTGTTCTTCTTCGTTGATCACTCTCGCCATGGAGATGATTTCCACATCCTCTCCCGCTCTCATTATCTTGACGCCCTGGGTGGCTCTTCCAAGAACGGAAACTCCTCCGGCCTCGATCCTTATGACCGTTCCCTTGGAATTTATCAGGATGATCTCGTCATCTTCCTTAACGACTTCCGCTCCTATGAGCTTTCCTGTCTTCTTGAACTTGCTCTTGTCGTAGGTGAGAAGTCCCTTTCCGCCTCTGGCCTGTATCTTGTACTCGTCCACGGAAGTTCTCTTGCCGTAGCCCTTGCTGGTGACTACCATGAGCTGTTCCTGGGGCTGTACCAGCTGCATTGATACGACCTCGTCATCGTCCTCAAGCTTAATGGCTCTCACACCGGCGGCGATCCTTCCCATAGGTCTTACATCCTCTTCGGAGAAGCAGATGCACTTGCCGTTCTTGGTGATGATGATGACGTTGTCGTTTCCTGAGGTCTGCTTGATCCCGACCAGTTCATCCCCGTCTTTCAGAGTGATGGCAATAAGGCCCGTCTTCCTGTTGGTGTTGAACTGGGATATTGCTGTCTTCTTGATGGTACCCTTCTTGGTTACGGCGATGAGATACTTGTCATCCCTGAAGTCTCTAAAAGGTATTATGGTGGTTATCCTCTCCCTCTGAAGGAGGTTGAGGAAGTTCACCGCAGGTGTTCCCTTGGCCGTTCTGGTCGCCTCGGGGATCTCATATGCCCTGATCCTGTGAGCCTTACCGAAGTTGGTGAAGAACATCAGCTCATCGTGGGTGGAACACATTATGAGGTCCTTGACAAAGTCATTCTCCCTTGTGGTCAGACCTGTTATTCCCTTGCCGCCTCTCTTCTGAGTCTTATATGTGTCCGCAGGGATCCTCTTCAGATATCCAAGGTGGGTCTGGGTGATGGCGACCTGTTTTTCTTCTATAAGGTCTTCGATGTCCATCTCGCCACTGTCGTGGGTTATGACAGTTCTTCTCTTGTCTCCCCACTTCTTCTTTATCTCAAGAAGCTCGTCCTTTATGACGCCCATCAGCTTCTTGTCGTCCGCAAGAAGCTCCTTGTAATAGGCGATCTTCTTACAGAGTTCTTCGTATTCTTCCTCTATCTTTTCTCTTTCCAGTCCCTGCAGCCTTGCCAGTCTCATGTCCAGTATGGCCTGAGCCTGGACCTCGGAGAGTCCGAATCTCTCCATCAGTTTTTCCTTGGCGTCGTTATAGCTGGAGCGGATAACCTTGATTATCTCGTCGATATTGTCCAGGGCTATCCTGTAGCCTTCCAGAATGTGAGCCCTGTCTTCGGCCTTTTTAAGGTCATACCTGGTCCTGCGGGTCACAACTTCCTTCTGGTGCTTCAGATACTCCTCCAGGATCTGATATATGTTCAGGACCTTCGGCTGTCCGTTTACCAGGGCCAGCATGATCATGCTGAAGTTTTCCTGGAGCTGAGACTGCTTGTAAAGTTTATTTAAAGTAACGTTGGGATTTGCGTCTCTCTTAAGCTCGATAACTATACGCATGCCCTTTCTGTTGGACTCATCGCGTATTGCCGATATGCCTTCCAGCTTCTTATCCCTTACCTGTTCACCTATTCTCTCCAGCATTCTGGCCTTATTGACCTGATAGGGGATCTCCGTTACAACTATCTGGGATCTTCCCCTGCTGGTTTCTTCGATCTCCGCAACCGCGCGCACCTGGATCTTGCCCTGTCCCGTGCGGTAAGCCTCCTCAATTCCCTTTCTTCCCAGGATCTGAGCTCCCGTGGGAAAGTCCGGTCCTTTGATGATCTTGATGATGTCCTCAACTGTGCAGTCCTCGTCGTCTATCATCTTCACCGCAGCATCGATGGTCTCTCCCAGGTTGTGGGGAGGAATGGACGTGGCCATACCTACGGCGATACCGTTGCTTCCGTTGAGAAGCAGGTTGGGAACTCTCGATGGCAGAACTACCGGTTCTATTTCCTCTTCGTCGAAGTTTGGTGTAAAGTCAACGGTTTCTTTGTCGATATCCCTCAGCATCTGAAGTGCCATGGGAGACATCCTTGCCTCTGTATACCTCTGGGCAGCGGCGCCGTCTCCATCGATAGAACCGAAGTTTCCATGACCGTCCACAAGAGGATATCTGGTGGCAAAAGGCTGAGCCAGTTTTACCATCGCATCGTAGATGGAGCTGTCACCGTGGGGGTGGTATTTACCCATTACTTCACCCACGATACGGGCCGACTTCTTGTGGGGTTTATCCGGTGTGACTCCAAGTCCGCTCATTCCGTAGAGGATCCTTCTGTGTACCGGCTTGAGCCCGTCTCTTACATCGGGAAGAGCTCTTCCCACGATTACGCTCATGGCGTAGTCGATGTAAGAGTTTTTCATCTCGTCGTGTATTTCGTGTTGTACTATTTTCTGGTCTTCCAGAAGAGTTGTGGTCATTTTATATTCCTTTCCTATACATCAAGATTTGCATAAACAGCATTCTCTTCGATGAACTGTTTTCTGGGCGGTACCTTGTCTCCCATAAGCGTGGTGAATATCTCGTCCGCCGCCGATGCATCGTCCACGGTTATCTGGATGAGGGTCCTGTTGGCATAATCCATGGTGGTATCCCAAAGCTGCTCCGCATCCATTTCACCAAGACCTTTGTATCTCTGTATCTCTACCTTTGTATTCTTGGATCCCTTTGATCCCTTGTTCAGCTCAGCCATGAGCTTTTCCTGTTCTCTGTCGGAATATGTATAGTATATTTCCTTGCCTTTCTTGACTCTGAAAAGAGGCGGCTGGGCCGCATACACGAATCCGTTCTCAATAAGTGGAGTCATGTATCTGTAGAAGAAAGTAAGGAGCAGAGTCCTGATGTGAGCTCCGTCCACGTCAGCATCGGTCATGATTATTATCTTGTGATAGCGAAGTTTTTCTATGTCGAAGTCGTGGCCTATTCCGCATCCGAAGGCTGTGATCATGTTCTTGATCTCATCGGAATTTAAGATCCTGTCCAGTCTTGCCTTTTCTACGTTGAGGATCTTACCTCTCAAAGGAAGGATAGCCTGACGGGCACGGTCTCTTCCTTCTTTTGCGCTTCCTCCCGCGGAGTCACCCTCTACCAGGAATATCTCCGATATTTCAGGATTCTTTTCGGAGCAGTCTGCCAGTTTTCCGGGCATTGAATTTCCGTCCAGCACCGTAGCGCGGCGGGCAAGATTCCTTGCCTTTCTTGCAGCCTCCCTTGCCCTTGCGGACTTAAGACATTTTTCCAGAATGACCTTGGCCTGAGACGGGTTTTCCTCAAGAAATGCCATGACATAATCGGCTGTGACGGATTCCACGAATCCTCTCATGTCGCTGTTTCCCAGTTTGGTCTTTGTCTGACCTTCGAACTGAGGCTCGGTGAGTTTTACTGAAACAACCGCCGTGATTCCTTCTCTTACATCTTCACCGGTAAGAGCATCGTCGTTTTCTTTGAGGATCTTGTTCTTCTTGGCATAGTCATTGAAAATCCTGGTCATTGCGGTTTTGAAACCGCTGACGTGGAATCCGCCTTCCGTCGTATTGATGTTGTTGGCGTAGGCAAGGACCACTTCGTTGTAGCTGTCGGTGTACTGGAATGCTATTTCGGCTTCCTTGTCCTTTTCCTTAACTTCGAAGTAAACTATGTCTTTATGTATGGGCTCTTTGTTTCTGTTCTGGTATTTTACAAATTCCCTTATACCGCCTTCATAGTGATATTCTTCTTCCTTTTTCTTTCCTTCTCTTTCGTCCTTCAGGATTATCTTGACTCCCTTATTAAGGAAGGCCATCTCCCTCAGTCTGCTGGAAAGAGTTCCAAAGTCGAATTCCACCTCATCAAAAATTTCAGGATCCGGCCAGAAATATGATTTTGATCCTGTCTTTCTCGTGTTGCCCACTTCCTCCAGAGGAGTTACGGTCTTGCCGTATTCGTAAGCCTGTCTGTATATCTTTCCGTCTCTTTTTACTTCAACCTCCATTCTGGTTGAAAGAGCGTTTACTACAGATGCACCTACGCCGTGGAGACCTCCGGAAACCTTATATCCTCCGCCTCCGAATTTACCGCCGGCTTGAAGCACCGTGTGGATAACTTCAACAGCGGGTTTTTTCATCTTGGGATGAAGGCCTGCAGGCATGCCTCTTCCATCGTCTTCAACCATGATGGAGTTGTCCTTTTGTATGACGACTTTGATATTGCTGCAATATCCCGCAAGAG
>CADBRY010000036.1 GCA_902797195.1 uncultured Eubacteriales bacterium | reverse complement strand
TAATTTGTTTGTTCATATGTATCTCCTCGTATTTGATATTTATTTCGCTGAAGCATTCAGCCCTTCTAAAAAATTATTATACTCCCGCTACCGCCTTCCATTCAACACTTGTCGTTAAAAATTTGTCATATTGGTTTTCGAAAGCGTCGATCCCGAGTCAGTTAACCCTCAAAAGTGTAAATTCTTCTTTTAACAGCGCATGTTGACATTTTGATCCCTCAAAAGAGCCTCTTTTTTGGTAAAATATGGTAACTATATGGTCTTGGGTGTAAACGCCTTCTTCAAAAGCAATTGTTGACATAGAATTCCCCCATTTTGATGTCAGATCGTTTTTTCAGTTCTGCTGTTTACACTGTGAGGCCGAAAGCCAGCACTTTTCTTATGCAAAATCAATGGATTTATGTCAATACACCTTTCACAAATATCTTTTTACACCAGCCGGCTCTCACGACCCATGAAAAGGCAACGATTCTGTGTAAACACCCAACTTAAAATAACACATTTACACCGCAGCAGGGTTACGCCCTCCAAATTCCACAGACCTTTAGATCGGTCCTTTTTCCTAAAAGAAAACCCGTCCAAATCTCCCTTTGATCCGGAGGTTTGGACGAGTTTGTATAAGTGAGGATAGTTATCGCCGTTCGTAAAACGTGCGTTATTTGATCTTTACGGCAACGATGTTGGAGATATTTCCTATGTAGGTTGTATTTCCGACTTTCTTGATCTCCCTTACCTGCACGTAGTATGTAGTCCCGCTCTTAAGGCCTTTCTTTGTAAAGCTGGTCGAATTGGCGCCCATCGTACTTATGTTCTTTGCCGCACCGGCTCCGTTCTTGTTAGTGGTGAACATGACCTGGTATCCGGTAGCCTGCGCATTCTTCTTCCAGCTCATTGTGAAGCTTCCCTTGGATGAGGACTTCAGCCTTATTCCTTCCGTGGTATGGAAGTAGCGGTAAACAGTATTGGACCATGATCCGTAAACCTGTTTTCCGGTGGCCTTGACCGTCTTCTTAGGTCTTACGCGCATCTCGTAAAGTCCCTTTATGGATAATCCTGTGGCCGTTCCCCGGGACACGTTACCCACGGTCTTGCTGGCCCACTTCTTCGCTCCGCGAGCCTTCCAGTTGATCTCGTAGTTGGTTGCTCCTTTGACCTTTGATTTATCCCAGATAATATCGTTGGTCTTCTTTGCGGAGTTTGCTACGTTGTTCAAAATGACCGTCTTACCCGTCGGCGGTGCAGCGGCTTTTGCCTGAGCCTTCTCCTTGTCCGCCTTGATCTGGGCGTCTGTCTTTATCTTGGCAACGTCGGCTTTTGTCTGTTTGATTATCGATTCGACTTCCCCTGTGTTTTTAGCTTTGTCGATCTTCTTCTGAGCTGCAAGGAGGGTATCCAGGACCTTGTCAAGATTATCGCCGCTGTAGTCACTTACATTGTGATTGAGCAGCTCATTCACGGCCATCCTCTTGATCAGCTTGAGTTTGTCCGACTGTTCCTGAAGCTGTTCCAGAGCTGCTTTGGCATCGGCTAATGCCTTGTCTACATCTTCAGATGTTTTTGCGGCTTCCGTTGCCTTTCTAAGATCCTCGACTATTTTGTCAGCCTGCTCCGAAAGCTCGGGATCTATTCCGGCGTTGTCGATCATCTGCTCTATGTCGGCCACAGCCTCATCGCCTCTGCTCTCCATTCTGATGTCCTTCAGCACAGGCGTGTTGGAAGTTATCCACGGGAACAGATCGTCCGGATTGCCCGAGAACTGAACCACATGCATAAGATCCGTCTGAGAGTCGATGATCTCCTGAAGGGCTTCAACATCTTCTGTTGCCGCCTCCACATTCCGGTTCAGCTCATCCACGATCTCCTGACTGGCAAGCTCCTCTGCGGTTTTAGGTATCACGTCGGGGTTCTCCGGTACGGAAACGCCAATTGCAGTCGGTTCTGTTTCCGTGCCTGCGACGATCAGTTTGGCATCGCTGTTATAGTAGACCTTGCTGTCCACGGCAATGCCTGCGAGTCTGCCTTCCACAAGACCCGCATCGGATGTGGTCTTCAGGGATACTATGTTTCCTGCGGTATAGCAGTTGTAATGTACTCCTCCGCACTGTCCCGAGAGACCTCCTATGTGAACTTTGTTGTTTGCCCCTGCGTTGCCCACGATGCCTCCCAGGCTGTAGCAGTTGATGGACGTGGTCCTGTTATCTATGGCGTAGAGTCCGCCTGCGTATACATTTCCCGCATCCGTTTCGGCGTTTATCGTCACATCGGTCCAACAGTTTGTGACGGATCCGCGTATGGCGTTGGCTGCAAGGCCCGCACCTCTGGCGAATGATCCCTTGGAATAGGATGATATCCTTCCCGTCACGCTACAGTTGTCGATCAGGAATCCGTTCTGTGCATTGCCCAGAAGACCGCCTGTATAATTCTGTCCTTCGGTGCTTACATTGATATTGATATCTCTCAGTTTGATATTCTCGATTCTTGATATGCGAACATCTTCGGTGATCTTTGCGTTTGAATAATGATCCCCCGATATGAATCCAAAGAGGCCTGCTGTGAAGCTTGCTCTGGGATCTGTTGTGGGGCTTGCGGGCGAACCGATCTTAAGCCCTGTTATGGCATATCCGTCTCCGTCATAGTTTCCAAGGAAGGGATAGGCCGCTACCTGAGTCCAGGCTTTTTTTACTTTAGCCATGATCCCGTGACCGATGGGCAGCCAGTCCTTGGAGGATACGTCTATATCCGCCGTCTGCTTGAAGTACACATCGGCAAAACCTTCGTCTTCGTTAAGGGATTCTGCTATTGCACGGAGCTGTGCTTCGTTTGATATGAGATATGGATCCTCCGCAGTTCCCTTACCTCCGTCGAAGAGGGATGCATCGGCCGCTCCATATCCTGTGGTGTCTCCGTAGAGAGCCTTGGTTTTTGCCCTCGTTACAGCCGCTTCAACGGCTTCTGCATCTGCGCTGTCTCCGCTGATGATCCTCGGCTCCCCTGATACTTCTCCGTTTTCAACTGTGATCTCAACTACGACTTTTTTGTCCACATCTCTTCCGTACCACTTGCCGTCGCGAAGTTCCTCCACATCCGGCGGAACTATCTCGGCCTGAGGCTGTTTGTATGTGGTGGATGCCTTTTCCCCTTCTGTGTCAAAGGTGACTACTGAACCCTCGTTGTCATACTTCCACTGATTCAGCACCGGTCCTTCAACTCCGTATATGGACATATCGATAGGATATTCGCTGTATTTGCCGTTGAGTTTTGCGGCGATGCCGCTGTAGTCTGCTGCCGTGTAGGATTGCAGATCATCAACGATTCCGCCTACATAGGCATCTCCCTCCTCGTTGACTCCCGGCGCCACTTTGGTTCCGAAGTCTGCGGGAGGCACTACGCTTCTGCCGTCTATCGTCATCACGGCTTCCCTGTTGTAGTAACAGGAATACACTTTTCCGATACCGGTTATCCAGCCCGTAAGCTCTCCGGCATATACGCTGTATTCAGCAGTGGTATTGTTGCCTTTGCTGTAGGAACCTACCAGATCACCGGCGTTGACGCCCACCAGATTACCTGTTGACGCCATTCCCTCGTCTCCGTTGTTTCTCGATGCACTTCCCCACACATCTCCAAGAGTGTAGCAGTTGGCTACGAGACCCCGGTTGTTCAAAGCGACAAGGCCGCCGACTTCTGCTATTGCATTGCCTGTCTTGACGGTACATTTGAGATCTATATCCGTCCAGCAGTTTATGACCGCGCCTTTGTACTGGCTGGCCAGAATACCTGCGACGAATGCATTGCTCTTATCCGCGACCGCTGTGATATTTCCTGTCACGCTGCAGTTATCGATGATCATTGCTTTTTTGCCTTCACTTGATGCATCGTTTATTGCAGCGATACCGCCGATATAGATGTACTGAGGCGAGGTCGCATAGATGTTTACGTCAGTCAGATTCACATTTTTTATTCTCGCATTTTTGCCTAAAACTCCGAACAGTCCCATGTATGGATTATCTCTTCCCATTACATACGGATTTTCCTCGGCTCCCGCTTTCATTCCGGAGATGGTGAAACCGCTGCCGTCGAAGGTCCCGTCAAAGGCATAGTCCTGTCCGCCTATCGGGCTCCAGTCCGCACTTGAGATATCGATGTCATTCATGACTTTTATGAAGTATCCGTTATAGTCGATGCCCTCCGTCAGGGATCCGGCAAATGCGCGGAGCTGCTCCTCGGTCTTTATCTGATAGGGATCTTCTTCCGTTCCTGTACCGCCTGCAAACATGGCCGTATCGGGTTCCGTGTTTACCCATTTATCTCCCAAAGGCAACACTCCTGCGTCAGTCAATGCCCAGTTGTATATCTCAACATTCGTATACCCGTAGGCATCCAGCACTCTGCGGACTTCTTTGAGATTGCTGTTCAATGTATCCGCAAAGGCCTGGGTGTTCATATTCGCCCGGTCCATTGCCTTTGCCTTTGTTTCAAAGATCTTATCCTGGTTCATGTTTGTGCCGGGATATCCCGCGCCCCTGGTCTCTACCACCTCGTCGGTCTTTTGTCCGTTGTTCCATTTTTCTATGGTCAGGACTGCATCAGAAGGATAGTACGCAAAATCTCTTGCGGCTCCCGTCTCAGGATAGATGTATTCCGATCCGGATTTTTGCATTGGAGATGTTGTCAACTGACCAGCGATGGTTCCCACCCACTTGTGGACAGAGCTTTTGTTTCCTACTGTCGCATTGCCCATGGCATAGGTGTTGTACATCCTGCTTGCCAGCATTCCGCCGATTCCTCCGGCCATCCCGCCGTAATTCGTTGCGTGAGGCGAGTTGGCGTAGGAAGTCCCGAAGGCGGAAGAGTTGACGATGAGGGAGTTGTTACCTGTCATACCGACTATTCCGGCAGCGTAGATATTCTTTCCGCCTATGTTTGATGTTTCCGCTTTTACTTCCACATCCGTCCAAATATTGCTCATTATGGTCGCCGTGTTGCTTCTTCCCAGGATTCCTCCTGCAAACATCTGGACATCAGCACTCGTGGCGATGCTTATGTTTCCCGATTCGACGCTGCAGCGATCTATAACCGTTCCTACGGTGCCCGGCGTAGAGCCGGACACTCCCGCCGCATCGCCGGCGATGGATCCTGCACGGACCACACCGGTGGAATCGTCGATTGTGATGGATACATTTGCAAGGTTCAGGTTCTTTACCACCGCTGTGTTATCAAGGGTGGAGAACAGGCCGATGTTTGCCTCTCCCTCTGTTCCCTGATCCGTGATAGTCATACCTTTTATGGTAAAGTCCTTTCCGTCAAATGTTCCTGCAAATTTGGCGGCTGTTGCCGAGGCTCCTTCTGTACCGATGGGATTCCAGTTTTCTACTTCGGACAGATTTATGTCTGCCCCCAGTGCAACATACTGTTCCGACAGGGTCTCGCCACCGTCAACGGCTGCCGCAAATTTGCCAAGCTGCTCAGCCGTGTTTATTACATATGGATTTTTAGCCGTACCATCTCCCGAATCGTACCAGCCATCAGGGTCGATGGTTGCCTTTGCGAGAGCATCATCCACGGCCGCTTTGATCCCTTCGCTGCTCTTTGTGGCTCCCGTGACTGAGTCTACCTGGGTGCTCTGCTGAGAAACGATCGTGTCGAAAAGGGCCTTGGCATTTTCCCAGTAGGATGCCGTTTCACCCTGGCTCACCTCTTCCACAGCAGAAATTTTGCCATCCGCTATGGTGACCGAAAGAGTGATGTCGCCTCTGAATCCTGTCCCGGTTCCCTCATAGGTGCCGTCGTACCAGGTGCCTTCTGCAGCATAGGCTTTTGTGGCACCCACCGGCGTCATAACGGTCACCGCAAGAATGAGACAAAGCAGGCTCAGCCATATTCGGTTCACTGCATTTGCTTTTAAAATCATTCCAATTCTCCTTTCTTTGGCGTTTGGATAGACTCATACAGTTAGTCTCATCTCCTGTTTAATTTGGAAGGGGACCGTCGCCACAGTTAGATTTGTCTAACCATATGAGAAAAAAATTGTCAGATCTGACTAATCGGTGAGCTCCACATGGTGATAATCGCCGAAGGACTGGGGGGATGTCTCTTACAGCGGTTGTAAAGCACCTTTATATGACCCTTACGTTAGTCTCGTCTAACTTTTGTGTTTTTAGTATAATATATGCGTTAAAACAATGTCAATCTTTTTTGTCAGAGGATTTGAGTGGATAAAAATGACCAACGACAACCTTCGCCCGCGCAAAGACAACCTCCGCCCGTGCGTATATATGCTCAGATGCTGCGATGACTCCCTGTACACGGGCTGGACAAATGATTTTGCAAACCGCCTGAAAGCCCACCAGTCGGGCAAAGGAGGCAAATACACCAGAAGCCGCCTTCCGGTGTCTGCCGTTTATCTGGAATACCTCCCGGACAAAAGTGCAGCCCTAAAGCGCGAGGCTGCAATAAAAAAGATGAGCGCTTCCGCCAAGCGGGCACTCATCACATCTTCTTCCAACGAACTGGACGGGACCGATCTATAGATCAGAGTATAGTCCCTATCCCTTGAATAGTCTTCAAAGTAATTCTATTGTTTTTCCCGCAAGATACAAAGGCAGATTCGTTATGAGTCCACCCTTTCTGTATCCTCGCTTTGAGTAGCGAAGCGCATGCTCCGGTCGGTAATCTGAGACATAACTTTTGAAAGAAGGAGCACTCTTGTCTTCGCCACCTTTCGCTTCCACTGGGATGATTTCAGTTCCATATTGCAGGATAAAATCGATTTCGCTATTCTTGCCGGAATAATACCGCGGGTCTACCTCAAACTGCCCACGGAGTTGCTGTAAAATATAGTTTTCCGTCAAGGGGCCTTTGAATTGATAATCGCTTTTTAGGAGAATAGCCCTGTTGTCGATTCCTGCCATAGCTTTCAGAAGTCCGGTATCAAAGACGAACAACTTGAACTGGTCCAGTTTATCGAACGCTGCCAGCGGGTGCTCCATCTTAGAAACGTTATAGACACGATTAAGGATACCGGCTGAAACAAGCCATTCGATTGCTTCTTCAAAGTCTCTTGCCCTGCCGCCCTCTCTTACTGCCCCGTACATGAACTTCTCGTTGGACTTTGCAAGTTGTGAGACGATACTGCGAAACACCATCAGAATACGTCCGCTGTTGACTTTTCCATTGTGCTTGGAAAAATCGTTTTCGTAGATTTCGATCAGTTCTCTCTGGATTTGAGAAATACGGGCAGGATCCCTGTCCCTGATCCATGAGGCGACGCATTCCGGCATTCCGCCGATGATCAGGTAATTATTATAGGCGTCAATCAACCGCTCGTGGAAGATCTCCTCGATCTGTTGTTCTTTTTGTATGCGATCGTAATAGGAAAAGAGTGCCGGATCGACAGCTTCCAGAAACTCGTCAAAT
>CADBRY010000035.1 GCA_902797195.1 uncultured Eubacteriales bacterium | reverse complement strand
GGTCAGTGCTTCCGCGATGTGTTGACTTTCTATGTTTTCACTCCCCTCAAGGTCCGCTATAGTCCTGGCCAGTTTTACTATTTTGTGAAATCCCCTCATGGACAGTCCCAGCCGGTCGTATGCTCCCGTCATTATGTTCACTGAGGCCTCGTCCAGAGGGCAATACCGGCTTATTCCTTTTTCGTCCAGACCCCCATTGCAGAGATAAGGAGTCCCCATGTACCTTTCCGTCTGTATCTCCCTGACCTTCAGAACCTGATTCCTCATTTCCTCGGAAGACATTCCTGTATTTTCCTTACGCAGAGATGCAATGGTCTCTTTTTCCACCGGCATCATTTTTATATGCATGTCTATCCTGTCGGTGAATGGTCCCATAAGCCGTCTTCTGTGACTCTGGATCTGCCTGGACGTGCATGTACAGAGTCTTTTGGTGTCCCACAGATTCCCGCATTTGCAGGGATTCGACGCAACGACCACCATTACCTTCGAGGGAAATATTATCTCCTCGCTGTTTCGCCTTATCCTTATCTGTCCTTCTTCAACAGGCTGTCTGAGGCAGTCTATGACCTTGCCGTCAAATTCTCCAAGCTCATCCAAAAACAGCACGCCTCTGTGAGCAAGGGACAGTTCCCCGGGTCTCGGTTTTTGACCTCCTCCTATGAGCCCCGCATAGGTTATGGAGTGATGAGGGCTTCTGAAAGGTCTGTCTCTTATCACCGAGCATCCGGGCGGCAGCATCCCCGCTATACTGTAAATGCCCGTGACCTCCAGCTGTTCGTCGTAACTCATGGGCGGAAGGATGGTGGGCAGCCTTCTGGCGATCATTGTTTTACCGCAGCCCGGACTTCCCATCATAAGCATGCCGTGGTTTCCCGCTGCTCCGATCACCATAGCTCTTTTCACCGATTCCTGCCCCAGGACCTGATCATAGTCAAGACCTGCGCTGCTTTCATATACTCCTCCTGCGGGCTTATATAATTGAAGACTCTTTTTTCCAAGGAGATGATCCACCACTTCTTCCAGGCTGTTTGCTCCGAAGACGCATATATCCTTAAGGGCCGCCGCCTCCGCCGCATTGGACTCCGGCAGTATGACCTTTCTTATTCCCCTTTGCCTGAGACAAAGTGTCATGGGAAGAGCTCCCCGTATGGGATTGATATGACCGTCAAGAGAAAGCTCTCCAAAAAAAGCCATGTCTTCGGGGATCTCTATATCCTCCATAAGGGACACTATCCCCAGGGCAATGGGAAGGTCAAAGTGGCTTCCCTCTTTTGGCCTTGCCGCCGGCATGAGATTTACGGTGAGCTTCTCCACGGGAAATCTGAACCCGCTGTTTTCTATGGCCGGCTTTGTTCTCTTGCAGGACTCCCTTATTGTCGTATCCGCAAGACCCACTATGGCAAACTCGGGCATACCCTTCCTCAGATCCGTCTCCACGGTAACGGGATAACCTTCAACGCCGCTGAGAGAAGCGGTCTCCACTTTATTGAGCATATTAAAACCTCCCCTCCTGACCGTCAGAATGCCCGCTGGCTGTGTTCCACGATTATTTCTATTATTTGAAAGTCAACGAATCTGGGCACATAACCCTTCATCCTCATTTCAGTAAGATATTCCCCTGCCGCCTTTTTTATGTGCATCTTTTTTTCGGCGGTAACCGCCTCGCAGGGCCTGCCGTAATTAAAGCTCTGTCTGGTCTTGACCTCAACGAAGCATATCTCTCCCAGCTTTTGGGCTATGATATCTATCTCACCGCTCTTGCATCGGTAGTTTCGCCGCAGTATCTGATAGCCCTTGCTTCTCAGCACATCGGCCGCCATGTTTTCTCCGATCTTTCCAAGTTCCTGTCTGTTCACTCTTCCCCACCCTGTTCCTGTTCGGTTTCTGTCCTCTGGACTTATTTCCTTTATTTTCCATTTATAACATTTACTGCATTGTAATATGGAAATTATTTCCTGTCAATAATTATTTACATATTTTTACATTTTCCAAAAGGAGCCCCCCTCAAAAACCTCTTCCATCACACAAAAAGAGCTCCCGGGTCAATTCCTTGACACAAGAGCTATTGCTTCCTGTCTGATCGTCTCTTTACCTATATGTTCACGGTCAGCCCTCTAAAACGAATTTTTCTATGGCATGGGCCACCCCGTCTTCATCGTTTGTCGGGGCGATATAATCAGCCATGTTCTTGACTTCTTCTTTTGCGTTCCCAACGGCTACCGCAACCCCCGCCTCTCTCAACATTGCCATGTCATTGGGACTGTCTCCCACGGCCATCATCTCATCTCTTTTGATGCCCAACAGCTGTCCCATCTGCCTTAATGCCTCCGCCTTGCTGGTGGTGGCACCTCCTATCTCAAGGTTGTGATCGAAGGAACTGGTTATGGTAGTTTCGGGAAGCTTTATCAGTTTCTCGTACATGGCCGGCTTTTCGCTCAGGTCCTCAAAATTCACGTTGATGTTTTCTATATGCTCCCGATTCCTCAGCATAAAGTCGTAGATATCTTCCAGGGGCTTTCTGGTTTTCAGAATATAATCTATGCTTCGGAAACAGGTTCCCGTCCTCTGTATCTCCTCGTAATACCAGCCCTCGATGTAGGCTATGCCTTTTACGAAGGTCTCTATTACATAATCGTGTCTTTTCAGCAGCTCCACAGAAGCCTCCACCGCCAGAGGAGAAAGGCAGTTTTCGTAGAACGTTTCCTTTTTTCTTATATCCGTTATGGAAGCTCCGTTGGATGTGAGAGCATATCTGATGGCCTCGATCTCAAAAACATCCTCAGGCAGGGCAAACAGCGGCCGGCCTGTCGCTATAACTATGTTGACGCCTTTGGCCGCAGCCTGTGCCATGGCATTTTTGTTCCTCTCGCTTATGACTCTGCTGTTGTTTATCGTCGTTCCGTCCAGATCCAGAGCTACAAGTTTTATGCTCATGATTACGTTGCCTTTCCTTATCCAACTATATCCAAAAATTCTCTGTTGATTATCCTTACCTTTTTCATGGTGCAGTCGTCCCCGTGACCCGGGTATATGCGTATATCGTTTTCCCATTTGTCCACGATATCTTTTATGCTCTTTTCCATCTCCCGCTGGGAGCCGTCCGCAAGATCTGTGCGGCCAAGATCCACATTGAAGACCGTATCCCCTGTAAAGCACACCTTGCTTTCGGGGAACATGATGCATATCCCTCCTCCCGTATGTCCCGGGGTGTGGATTATCTCCAGCTTTTCATCTCCCAAAGTCAACTCTTCTCCGCCGTCAAAAAACACGTCCACCTCATCGTCGTACATGTCGGAATCCACGCGGTGCATCATTACCCTGCACGCCAGTTCCCTTCTCAACTGCTCGGCGGCACCGCTGTGATCGTAATGGTGATGGGTCAGAATTATTCCCTCCACCTCCAGCTCATGCTCTCCCACGTAGTCTTCGTAGAGTCCCGGTTTGTATCCGGGATCGATGATGAGACAATGTCCCTGTGAACTGACCACATAACCGTTGGCTTCCAGGTTGCCGCACACGAATCTTTTTATCTTTATCATTACATTTCGCTCCTGACAATTATCGGGGCGTTACAACCGCCCGCACAGTTAATCATTCTATCATATTTTTAAGGAAAACTTGAATTATTCCATAGGAGTGTTAAAATATGTCATCGAGGAGACGAGATATGAAAGTAGCTATTATTGGGGCGGGGAAACTCGGGCTGAAGGTGGCCAGAGCTCTCATGGACGGAGACAATTCCGTCACCCTGGTCGATACAAATGAAGAGAAGCTCCAGAAGGCAAGCAGCCAGATGGACATTATGACGGTAAACGCCAATGCAAAGGAAGTAAAATCCTTAAAGACCATGGGCGTATCTTCCTATGACTTCCTTATCACCGCAACGGGCAGTGATGAGATGAACATCACCATAGCGTCTTTTGCGAAAAAACTGGGATGCGAAAAAGTTATCGCAAGACTCAGGGATCCTGAGCACATGCAACAGCTGGAGTTTATAAAGGAACTCATGAACATAGACTATGTGGTGAACCCCGACTTCGGCATAACCGTGGAAATATATAAGTACCTGGCTGAGAAATACACCCTCAGCAACGGCATCTTTTCCAGCGGCAAAATATCTCTCCTGGAGTTCAAAGTCAACAGATACAAGGAACTCATAGACCTTCCCATCACATCCTTCTCATCCGTCCTTCCGGACATGCTGGTGGTGGCTATTTCCCGCAACGGAAAAGTCATAATCCCTCACGGGGATGATGTGATCAAAAGCGATGATTTCCTCTATGTGGTTGGAGAAAAAGAACCCATCCTCAAACTGAACAAAAAAGTCCACGAGCGTGGTAAATATACGGACCTGCAAAAGGTTATGATCATGGGCGGCGGAAAGACCGGCTTCTACCTGGCACAGATGCTCGCCGATTTCGGCGCTGCCGTAAAGGTGATAGAAAAAGACAAGGAACGCTGTCATTACCTTGCCACCCATCTTAACGACGTTATGGTCCTTCACGGCGACGCCACCGACAGGACCCTCCTTGAGGAGGAGAGCCTGGACTCCATGGATGCGGTGGTGACCGCCACGGGATTCGATGAAGACAATCTGATACTGGCGCTTATGGCAAAGCACCGGGGCATCGAAGATGTTATTGCAAAAATAAGCCGTACCAGTTACACGGATATAATCTCAAGCATGGGCATAGACATGGCTCTCAACCCCCTTGATATTACGACCAGCACTATAGTGCGACTGGTACAGGGCAACAAGAAGATACTCTCATCTCAGCTTATACAGGGACAGGCTGAACTTGTTGAAATAATCGCAGGAAGCCACATGAGCTTCGTAGGCGTACCTTTGAGCGAGCTGGATCTGCCTAAGAGCATACTCATAGCAGCCATACACAGAGGGCGTGAAGTCATCATTCCCAACGGAAGCACCGTCATAGAAGACAATGACAGAGTCATCATACTCAGTCTTCTCAGTGATATTTCAAATCTTGAAAAGCTCCTTAAGGATACCGGAAAGCTGCATTCCCTGTTCAGGGGATAAGGAGGAATCATGAAACCGTCATTGCTTCCTACCTTAAGGATCATCGGGATCACCCTGATGGCTGTCAGCATCACTATGGTGCCTGCCTTTGTGGTATCCCTTATATGCCGGGAGTGGGATATAGCACTGGTGTTCATTTCACTGGCCGGTGTTTTTTTCCTTATCGGTTTTTCACTGAACAGCGCATGCAGAAGAAACAACACCTACAATAAACCCTTCAGGATCGCCGACGGTCTGCTGATCGTGATCCTGTGCTGGATAAGCGCATCCATTGTAGGCGCGACTCCATATCTGCTTTCCGGATCACATATAAGCTTCATCGACGCTTTTTTTGAATCCTGTTCCGGATACACCACTACCGGAGCCACCCTGTTTACGGAAGTGAATCACCTCCCCCGGGGACTCCTTTTCTGGAGGTCCATGACATGCTGGGCGGGAGGTCTTGGTATCATGATAATAGGCATAGCCCTGATGCCGGCTCTTGGTCTCAACGGTCAGCGAATTACCCTCATCGACAACCACGGTCCTACCCTTGAAAGGATCACCTCCAAGATGATCGGCACCATGCGCACCATACTGTTCATTTATCTCTCCATCACACTTATCGAGACCGTGCTTCTCACCCTTGGAGGGATGACCATATTCAACGGACTTCTACACAGCATGTCCACAGTCAGCACGGGAGGTTTTTCCAGATACGATGACAGCATCGGTCACTTTGACAGCAATTATATACGCACGGTGATACTTATCTTCATGATATTGAGCGGGATAAGCTTCGACCTTTATGTCCGGTCTGTGAGAGAAGGTCTTCGCGCCTTTGCCAACAACACGGAGCTTAAGGTATATGGAGTTATAATCCTGTTTTCCTGCTTTGTCATAACCACATTTCTGTTGATCAACGACACCTATGAAAGCTCAGCGGAAACTGTTTCAATATCCCTGTTCCAGACGGTCTCCATTCTGACCACAACGGGATTTACCACCACGGATTACAGGTTCTGGCCGGTAGTCTGTCAGCTGATACTTATAGTCCTGATGTTCACCGGTGCCTGCTCCTCCTCCCCGGGAGGCGGAGTTAAGGTGGTCCGTGTGGCCGTAGCCCTGAAACTGATTCGCCACGGCATAACCATGAGGCTGCACCCCAACTTT
>CADBRY010000034.1 GCA_902797195.1 uncultured Eubacteriales bacterium | reverse complement strand
TTTCCTCCATGAAAGGGATCTTACAAAGGTCCGTTGCCTTTGCATCCCCTATTTAACAAAGTGCTGTTTCCTGTTCATTCTGTTCAGCGCGCTTACAAGAGCGTTGACCGATGCCAGAATGATGTCCTCGTGGGTACCGACTCCCCAGTACTGTACCCCCTCGCTGTCCTCGATGCAGACGTAGGCCGCCGCCTTGGAGTGGGATTCCGAGGAGAGAGCGTGCTCCGAATAGGTCACGAACTTGTAGTCGAATGTATATGGGGTCATCTTCAGAGCGTTGCTTATTGCATCAAGACGCCCGTTTCCGAGAGCCTCGTATTCATACTCTTTGTCGTTGATGCGGACCTTGATCCTGACTATCATGCCGTCGTTGGATTTATAGTCGGAAGCTTTTTCAAAGGTGGCATCCGTAATGTCTATGGGATCGAATACATTGATGTACTCTTTGGCGAAGGCCTTGTATACCTCAAGAGGAGAAAGCTCCTTGTGGTTCTTGTCGGAAATATCCTTGACCATGTATCCGATCTCTTCCCTCATGGCTGCGGGGATCATGTATCCGAAGTTCTGCTCCAGGATGTAGGCTACGCCGCCCTTGCCCGACTGGCTGTTGATCCTGATGACGTCCGCTTCGTACTCCCTTCCGACATCGTGGGGATCCAGCGGCAGATAGGGGACCGTCCACTTGCCGGGATCGTTGTCGATGCGGAACTTCATGCCCTTTGCGATGGCGTCCTGGTGCGAGCCTGAGAAGGCCGCGAACACAAGCTGACCTCCGTAGGGCTGTCTGGGATGTACCTTTATATCGGTGAATTTTTCGTAGTTTTCCACCACCTCCGGCATGTTGGTAAAGTCAAGTCCCGGATCCACTCCGTGGGTGTACATGTTCATTGCCACCGTCACTATGTCCACGTTGCCCGTCCTCTCTCCGTTGCCGAAAAGGGTGCCTTCAACTCTGTCACCGCCGGCGAGAAGTCCAAGCTCCGCATCGGCCACCGCCGTACCCCTGTCGTTGTGGGGATGGAGGGAAATGAGCACGCTGTCCCTTCTGTGGAGCTTCTCGTTCATATACTCTATCTGGGAAGCGTACACGTGAGGCATGGACATGGCCACCGTGGCCGGCAGGTTGATGATGACCTTGTTGTCGGGAGTCGGCTCCCATATATCGATCACTGCGTTGCACACATCCGCCGCATAGTCCACTTCCGTTCCCGTGAAACTCTCGGGGGAGTATTCGAACTGGAACTGAGTCCCCTCGTATTTGGAGGCGTATTTCTTTATCATCTCTGCGCCGTCGGTTGCGATCTTCTTTATGGCTTCCTTGTCTTTGCGGAAGACCTGTTCTCTCTGGGCGACGGAGGTGGAGTTGTAAAGATGCACGATGGCTTTTTTCACGCCCACCAGTGCGTCAAAAGTCTTCTTTATTATATGTCTTCTTGACTGGGTAAGTACCTGGACCGTAACGTCGTCAGGTATCATGTTCCTCTCTATGAGGGTCCTCAGGAACTGGTACTCCGTTTCGGATGCTGCCGGAAAGCCAACCTCTATCTCTTTGAACCCTATCTTGACCAGATACTGAAAGAACTCGATCTTCTCCTCAAGACTCATGGGTACGATCAGCGCCTGATTGCCGTCTCTAAGATCTACGCTGCACCATATTGGAGCCTTTTCGATGTGATCCTTTTCAGACCATTTCATGTAGTCTTTGCCCACGGGATAATATCCCGGACTGTACTTCCTGTAGTTCTTCATCCTATCTTTTCCTCATCTGTATTTATGTAACGTAAAAAACTAACCTTCGTCACTTTCAAGCAAGAGACGAAGGCCTGTCCCATCTCGTGTTTTTATGATATATTAGCGATTTTTATTTGTCAACTGAGCCAGATGAAGTTTTTATATAAAATCAACAAACTTTTTAAAAATTGATTGTGACAATCCACAAAAAACAGAAAATAATCCTTGATTTTACAGGAATACTCTATATAATGGTAGTAGTTATTCTACTTTAAGGAAATAGGAGGCAAATAATATGAGAGTTACTGGATCCCAGCTGGTAGCGGAAATCCTGCTGGAACACGAGGTGGATACCATTTTCGGCTATCCCGGTGGCACGATCCTCAATCTCTACGATACTCTTTATGAGTACAGAGACAGGATCCGCCACGTACTGACGGCTCACGAACAGGGAGCTGCACACGCGGCCGACGGCTATGCCAGGGCCACGGGCAAGACAGGCGTTGTCTTTGCCACCAGCGGTCCGGGTGCCACCAACCTTGTCACGGGCATCGCCACCGCATTCATGGACAGCATCCCCATGGTGGCAATCACCTGCAACGTTCCCGACGCACTTATCGGAAGGGACGCTTTTCAGGAGGTCAGCATCACCGGTATCACCATACCCATTACGAAACATTCGTATTTCATAAACCGCATCGAAGATCTGGAAGATGCCGTTCGCAACGCATTCCGCATTGCCAACAGCGGCAGGAAGGGTCCGGTACTCATTGATATAACCAAGGACGTTACCGCCGACACCATCAATTACAAACCGGGCAAACCACTTCCCCTCTCCCCTGCTCCAAGCTTCTCCGAGGAGGATCTTAGAAGCGTTGCGTCCATGATCAATTCATCGGACCGCCCGGTCATTTACTGCGGAGGCGGCGTGGCCGCATCCCATGCGGGAGAAGAGCTCATAAAGCTTATGGAAAAAGCGGATATCCCGGCAGCCTACACTTTGATGGCTGCGGGAATAGTCGGTTATGACAATCCCAGAAACCTGGGACTTTTGGGAATGCACGGTTCCATAGCGGCAAACAAGGCCATCGACCAGTCTGATCTGGTTATCGCAATAGGCGCCCGCTTCAGCGACCGAGTCGCTCTCAATCCAAACAAGTTCGGACGCAGGGCACAGAAGATACAGATCGATATCGACAACAGCGAGATCAACAAGAATGTACTGGTAGATATAGGCGTCACCGCCGATGCGGGAGAATTCCTCAAGGCTCTGTTGCCTTTGATCAAAAAGAAAAAACGCACCGACTGGGTGGAGAAATCCACCGGATGGAAGAACACCACCGGAGACATCAAGGAAGGAGATGCTGCCCTGCATCCCAGCGAGATCGTGGACGTGATCTGCAGCAATACGGATAAGGAAACCACCTATGTCACAGACGTGGGTCAGCATCAGATGTGGACGGCCCAGTATCTGAGATACGATCCCAACAACAAGTTCCTTACAAGCGGCGGCCTTGGAACCATGGGCTACGGATACGGCGCTGCCATAGGAGCACAGATAGGTGAGCCGGACCGCAGGGTCATCCACGTAACAAGCGACGGTTCCTTCCACATGAACATGAACGAGGCATGTACCGCCGTAAGCGAGGGTCTTCCGATTATAACCGTCATCATGAACAACAGAGTTCTTGGCATGGTTTATCAGTGGCAGACGATTTTCTACGGAAAGCGCTACAGCGCAACCACTCCCGAGAGAAAGACGGACTTTCCCAAGGTAATAGAAGCCTTTGGAGGCAAAGGATTCACGGCGACGACTCCCAAGGAGTTTGAGGAAGTGTTCAAAAAAGCCCTTAAGGAAAAGGGCCCCGTTTGGATCGACTGTGTTATTTCCGAGGAAGAGCGTGTACTTCCCATGATTCCCGGTGGCGGCACCGTGGAAGACATGATCATCGGTTAGAAAGGAGATGGCAATGGACGACAAAATTCGCAAGGAAGTCATAAGTATCCTGGTTGACAACCACTCCAACGTACTTACCAGGGTCAGCAGCCTTTTTGGACGCCGGGGATTCAACATCGACTCACTGACGGTGTCCGCAACCAACGACCCCAAGCTTTCCAGGATAACCATCGTGTTCCAGGGCACCGAGCAGGCTCTCAATCAGATCCTGACTCAGACTGCCAAGCTGGAAGTGGTAAGGAAGATCACCCCTCTTGACAAGAAGAACAGTATCTATCGTGAGCTTCTTCTCATAAAGCTGAGAGCCGACAAGACCGAGCGCTCCGCTATCAGGGAGATCGTTGAGATCTACAGGGGCAAGATCGATGACCTTTCAAGAAGCAGCATGATCATAGAGCTTACGGGCAACTCCGAAAAGATCGACGGATTCATGGATATAATAAGCTGCTACGACATACTGGAGGTCTGCAGAACAGGTATAACGGGTATTTCCAGAGTGGACGAAGCTCTGATGGAATAAGTGTACAATATTTAAAATCTATATAACAAAGGAGAAAACAATGATTAAGAAGTATTACGATCAGGATTGCAATCTGGCCATGCTGGATGGAAAGACAGTAGCTATCATAGGCTTCGGAAGCCAGGGACACGCTCACGCCATGAACCTCAACGAAAGCGGCGCCAACGTAGTCGTCGGTCTCAGACCCGGCTCCGCCCACACCGCAAAAGCTGAGGAAGCGGGACTTAAAGTTCTGGGAATCGAAGAGGCCGCAGAAGCCGGAGATGTTGTAATGATCCTCATGCCTGACGAGATCCAGCCCCAGGTCTACAGAGATCAGATCGAACCCCATATGAAGGAAGGAAATGTTCTGTGCTTCGCTCACGGATTCAATATCCACTTCCAGCAGATCCATCCTGCGGAATATCTTGATGTAATCATGATCGCTCCCAAAGGCCCCGGACACACTGTAAGAAGTCAGTACGTTGAGGGTCGCGGAGTTCCAAGTCTGATCGCTATCTATCAGGACGCTTCCGGAAAGGCAAAGGATTACGCTCTTGCATACGCAAGCGGCATCGGCGCAGGACGCGCAGGCATCCTGGAGACCACATTCAAAGAAGAAACCGAGACCGACCTCTTCGGTGAGCAGGCAGTTCTCTGCGGCGGCGTGACCGAGCTTATGAAGGCCGGCTTCGACACTCTCGTTGAAGCGGGATACGCTCCCGAGATGGCATACTTTGAGTGCATCCACGAAATGAAGCTCATCGTTGACATGATCAATGAAGGCGGCTTCGACAAGATGCGCTACTCCATTTCCAACACAGCCGAATACGGCGACTACAGAACCGGCCGCAGACTCATCACCGAGGATACGAGAGCTGAGATGAAGCAGGTACTCTCCGAGATCCAGGACGGAACCTTCGCATCTGAATTCATCCAGGAATTCAACTCAGGTGGAAAGGCAAGATTCCTTGCAACACGCAACAAGGAAGCAAGTCACCTCCTCTGCAAGGTTGGCGCCGAGCTCCGTCAGATGATGAGCTGGCTGAAGAAATAACGAAAGAGGACACAAATGAGAAGTGATAATGTAACAAAAGGCATAGAACGGGCACCTAACAGGAGCCTGTTCTATGCCATGGGATATACCAAAGAAGAACTGGAGCGCCCCCTTGTCGGAGTGGTCTCCGCCAAGAGCGAGATCGTACCCGGTCACATGCACCTTGATAAGGTGGCCGAGGCCGTCAAGGCAGGCATCCGCATGGCAGGAGGAACTCCCATAGAGGTTCCCGCCATAGGCGTATGCGACGGCATCGCCATGGGTCATATCGGTATGAAGTATTCTCTGGCAAGCCGTGAGCTTATAGCCGACAGCGTGGAGACCATGACCATGGCCCACGCCTTTGACGGACTTGTACTCATTCCCAACTGCGACAAGATTGTTCCGGGAATGATAATGGCAGCCGTAAGAATGAATATCCCTGCGCTGGTATGCTCCGGCGGGCCTATGATGTCAGGCCTTGTTGGCGGCGAAGAGACCAGCCTTTCAAAGATGTTTGAAGCGGTGGGTGCACGCAAAGCCGGATTGATAGATGACGATAAGCTTCTGGAATTTGAGGAAAACGTCTGTCCCGGATGCGGATCCTGCTCCGGCATGTATACCGCAAACAGCATGAATTGCCTTTCCGAGGCGGTGGGCATCGCCCTTCCCGGAAACGGCACCATCCCCGCTGTACACAGCGGCAGGATACAGCTGGCAAAGCACAGCGGCATGGCAATAATGAATCTTATAGAAAAGGATATCAAAGCCCGCGACATCATCAACGAGAAATCCCTTAAGAATGCTCTGGCGTGCGATATGGCCCTGGGCTGCTCATCCAACAGCGTTCTTCACCTGCTGGCCATCGCCAACGAAGCGGGTGTGGATTTCAGCCTTGAGAACTTTAACGAATACAGCGGCAGAGTACCCAACCTGTGCCACCTGGCACCGGCAGGTCCCACACATATGCACGACCTGAACTATGCGGGTGGACTTCCCGCTGTTCTGACGGAACTTGCAAAGAAGGATCTGATCGACACATCCCTGATCACGGCCACAGGCAAAACCGTTGCCGAGAATATCAAGGGAGCCTATGTAAAGAACAACGAAATAATCAGACCCATCGACGATCCCTACAGCGAGACTGGCGGAATAGCCATCATGTGGGGCAATATCGCACAGGACGGATGTGTGGTCAAGAGAAGCGCTGTTGCTCCTGAAATGCTCAAGCACTCAGGACCGGCAAGAGTTTTCGACAGCGAAGACGAGGCTATCGAAGCCATATACAACGGTAAGATAACCGACGGAGATGTGGTGGTGATCCGCTATGAAGGGCCCAAGGGCGGTCCGGGAATGCGGGAGATGCTCAATCCCACCAGCGCTCTTGCGGGCATGAAGCTGGATAAGACAGTTGCCCTCATTACCGACGGCCGCTTCAGCGGGGCAAGCAGAGGCGCCTCCATCGGACACGTTTGTCCCGAGGCTGCATCGGGAGGAAATATAGGACTTCTCAAGGAAGGAGACATCATCGAGATCGACATCCCCGGCGCATCCATAAACGCTCAGGTAAGCGACGAGGAATTCGACAAGCGCCGCAAAGACTACGTGGCTCCGCCGCCAAAGGTGGATTCAGGATGGCTGGTGAGATACATGAGAAATGTGGACGCCGCATCCAAGGGCGCGGTGATGAAATAGGGCGGCAGTTAATAAGCGGCTAAAAGAAACCGGAGTTTTTAAAACTCCGGTTTTTTCTGTTTCGCATCTATACGTTTTCCTACCACGAAGAACCTGCCGTCTTCCGTCTGGTATGTGCAGGTGGACAGGGTCACAAGCTGATCCCCGTACTCTGCGGTCTCTCCCGTTTCATAAACGGAAATGGACTTGACTCCCGCCACATACTCGTCGAACCTCTCCTTTGAATCTATATCCGCATACTGATAGTACTTGAAGACGTTCTCATCCTCGTTGTATATCTTGGAATAACCTGCAGCTATTATCTGATAAGTTCCCTGACCTCCCTTGTATATGGTGTCAAACTTGAATGTGGGATGCTTCTGATAAAAGTCCTGCTGTTCGTATTTGACGATGTCGTGGAACATTATGCCGCTCTTCATGTGGTGGCCGTAGATCAGCCAGTTGGATGTGGGAATAAAGATGTCGCTGTCCGCATCCATAAAGGGCGTTCCCGAATCCGAGTATTCCTTCTTAAAGCTCCTGTGAAGGTAGAATTCCGGATCCTCCTTGGTCTGCATGACGGGATAATCTATCTTAGTGTCTTCCATCTTCACCCATCCGATGATGTCGCTGTTCTCCTTCCACATTCCGGCGTACTTTCCGATTATGGTTCCCTTGTCGGTCCTGATATCGTTCAGATCCATATCGATCTGAGTCAGCTGGGAAAACTCATCCTGTGCCTTCCAGGCCTTGTAGAAATAGCTGCCCAGATAAAAACCTGAGCCGCAGAAAACTATCAGACATATCATCAAAAGGATCTTGGATCCTATTCCCATGGGTTTCTTTTTTTTGGCCATCTCTTTTAAGTCTTTGTCCTTTCCCTATTCCGATCCCGTATGTGTTTCCCGGATCTATTTCAGTTCTTCCGTATCGCAGAGCTTGACCCCTGCCTCGCCCAGTATCTTCTCGGCCCTCTCCTGATCGCTGACCTTCATTACTATCACAGCTTCCCCTTTGATGGACTGTATGGTGGAGTAAATGTACTTTACGCCGATGTCTGCGCTGGAAAGCAGATCCAGCACATAGTGAAGCCCTCCGGGTTTATTGTCGATAGCCACAGCTATGGCATCGCTTACGCTTGCCATGAAGCCATGCTCCGAAAGAACTTTGCAGGTCTCTTCCGGATTCTGGACTATGCACCTCAGTATACCATATTCACCTGTCTCGGCTATAGTGGCGGCGTTGAGATCCACTCCTGCATCCGCCAATATTTTTGTCAGCTTCGTCAGTCTTCCCGTTTCGTTTTCTATAAATATCGATACCTGTTTGACAGCCATTATTCGAACCTCCTTCTATCTTCAACGCGAACAGCCTTGCCCTCGCTTCTTGGAAGTGTTCCCGCATTGAGGAAGCGAACCTTGCAGCCTATCTGGAGGGTCTCTCTCAGGGCGTGTTCAACCTTCTTTCTCATGTGTTCCACGAAGTCGATATCATCTATGATGAGCCCTTCCGCAAATTCCACCATAAGCTCGATGGTGTCCGAATTGCCCACTCTGTCCACGATGAGTTTATAGTTCAGGGTCAGCTCTCTGAACTTGCCGATGACGATCTCAACCTGTGAGGGGAATACATTTACTCCCTTTACGATGAGCATGTCGTCGGTTCTTCCAAGTACCCTGTCCATTCTGACAGTCGTTCTGCCGCATGGGCACTTGTCGTCCATGAGTCTGCAGATGTCTCTGGTCCTGTACCTTATCATGGGGACCCCCTGCTTTCTCAGGGTGGTGAATACCAGCTCCCCGGTCTCCCCTATGGGCAGGGGCTTAAGAGTCTCGGGGTCAACGATCTCAGGATAGAACAGGTCCTCGTTTATATGCATGCCGTTGTTTTCGTCGCAGCTTATGGAAACTCCCGGGCCGGTTATCTCCGTAAGTCCGTAGATGTCATGGGCCTTTAAGCCAAGTCCCTTTTCGATCTTGCCCCTCATGCTCTTCGTCCAGGGTTCGGCTCCAAAGAGGCCTGCTTTAACAGACAGTTTCTCCGGATCTACTCCCTCTCTCTCCACGGCTTCCGCTATGGTGAGGGCATATGACGGCGTGCAGCAGATTATGCTGCTTTTCATATCCTGCATGAAGGCTATCTGCCTTGCCGTATTTCCTGAACTCATGGGCAGTACGGTGGCTCCGATGGTCTCGGCTCCCGCATGAGCTCCAAGGCCTCCCGTGAAAAGTCCGTATCCGTATGCCACATGCACAACGTCCCCCGCTGTGGCTCCGCACATGGCAAGCCCTCTGGCCACGGCTTCTCCCCAGTCTTCCATATCTCTTTGGGTATATCCGATGATCTTGGGTTTTCCCGTTGTTCCCGATGAAGACTGGATCCTGATTATATTCTCCATGGGCTGAGCAAAAAGACCCGTGGGATAATTATCTGCGATGTCTTCTTTCGTGATGAAAGGCAACAGAGCTATGTCCTCGAGAGTTCTGATGTCCTCGGGTTTTACTCCCGCCTTGTCCATTTTCTCTGCGTAATATGGGACGTTTTCATATTCGTATTTTACTTCTTCCTGCAGTCTCTTAAGCTGCAGGTCACGCATGACCTCACGGTCAGCACACTCCATTTCTTTATTCCAAATCATAACAAATCCTTTCGATGAATAATAACTTTTTCCGCAGCGCGGGCTGCGGCGCCTTCTGAATTATCTTATTATACGGGACAGCCTGCCGATAAAATGCCGGACTCCTAAGTCAGGCCTGCTGCCCCTTGATAAAGGCGAACTTATTCATCTCTATGAATTTGCTTTTTACGTTCTCTTCTATTACCTCCATCCAGGCCTCTTCACTGAAGGGAAGAGCCGAAGATGCGGCTCCCAGGAGCACTATATTCACCGCTTTGTCGCTGCCCGCATCCTCTGCGATGCTTAGAGCATCAAAAGCTTTAAGGTTCCCCGCATTATCCCCGAGAACTTTTTCGATATCCTGTGGGTATTCCGCGTTGCCCATGATCACAGGCATGGGAAGTATCTGCTGGGTGTTCACATACATGCTTCCGCCCTTCCTCAGATAGGGCAGCCACCTGTATGCCTCAAGGCTTTCAAAGGCAAGGATAATATCGGCCTCACCCTCTTCAATAAGAGGAGAGCCTACCTTTTTGTCACTGATCTTCACGTGGGTGACCACACTGCCTCCCCGCTGGGCCATGCCGTGGACTTCACTGAGTTTTACATCATATCCGTATTTAAGGGCCAGATTCCCCAGCAGTACGCTGGCAAGAAGTGTTCCCTGTCCTCCAACTCCGACTATCAGTATATTGGTGTTCATCCTTATCTCTCCGTTACCTTTTCCTTATCAATAAATCTCTAGTTGTTCGTTGCCTTTGCACACCGGATGGCATCAAAGGGACATACCCTTGCGCAAAGATCGCATCCCACGCACCTTTCGGCCACGATAAAGGGTCTGTCGTCCTTCATCTCTATTGCGGGACATCCGATCTTCATGCACATGCGGCAGTTCTTACAGCTGTCCGTTACCTCGTAGGGTACGTTCGGCTGCTTCACTATGAGAGCACACGGTCTCTTGGTTATTATCACAGAAAGCTCGTCTCTGGATGTTTCTTCTTTAATGACCTTTTCAAGGTCGTCGATATCAAAGGGATCGATCTCCACAACGTGTTTCACGCCGCAGGCTCTGCAGATCTCTCCAAGATCCACCATGGGAGCTTCTTCTCCTCTGATATTCTTGCCGGTGGCCGGGTTCTGCTGGTGGCCTGTCATTCCCGTGATCCTGTTGTCCAGAATGATGACCGTTCCTTTGGCGCCGTTGTAGCTCATGTTGATCAGGCCTGTTATTCCCGAATGCAGGAAGGTGGAGTCACCTAGAACAGCCACGGTGTTTTCCTTGTCTGCCGTGGCCATTTCAAAGCCGTGAGCCATGCCTATGGATGCGCCCATGCACAGGGTGGTATCCATGGCTGCAAGTGGAGGAAGTGCCGACAGAGTATAGCATCCGATGTCTCCGAACACTCTGGTCTTAAGCTTGCTCAAAACGTAGAACAATCCTCTGTGAGGACATCCCGAGCAGAGCAGAGGCGGACGTCCGGGAGCATCCTCCGTATGGATCCCAACCTCAGCAGGATCCTCGCCGAAGGCCTCTCTGATTCCGTTGGCTGTATATTCTCCCTGGATGGTGAACATGTCTTTTCCACCGGCTACAGCCACGCCCCAGGAGCGTATCTGCTCCTCTATGAAGGGCATTCCTTCTTCGATGACATAGAGTTTATCCACATTGGATGCAAAGTCCTTTATAAGATTCTTTGGAAGAGGATTTACTATCCCAAGCTTGAGGAAGCTTGCATCGGGAAGGGCTTCCTTGGCGTACTGATAGCATATGCCGCTTGTGATGATTCCTATGGACTGATTGTCGCTCATCTGCACATCGTTTATTTCCCATTCGCAGGAATCGGCGGCTATCTGTTCCAGCCTTTCCTCCTGAGCTACGTGGAGCTTTCTAGCCATGGCCGGCATGGCCACATATTTTTGAGGATTCTTTTCGTAGGGAATGAGCTCATGCTCGGTCTTTTCTCCAAGGGCGACCACTCCTCTTGAGTGGGAGATCCTGGTGTTTGATCTCATGAGCACCACCGTGTCGTATTTTTCGCTTATGTCGTAGGCCAGCTTCATGAAGTCCTTGCATTCCTGAGCATCCGCAGGCTCCAGAACGGGAACTCCCGCGCTCCTTCCGTGGAAACGGGAATCCTGTTCGTTCTGGCTGGAATGACAGCCGTTATCGTCTGCTACCAGAACCACAAATCCTCCATTCACACCCGTATATGCGGCGGTGTAAAAGGGATCGGCAGCTACGTTCAGACCCACGTGTTTCATGCATGAGAGGGCTCTTGCTCCCCCAAGGGATGCACCCATGGCTGTTTCCACACCCACCTTTTCATTGGGCGCCCACTCTACATGGATCCCGTCGTATTTTGCCAGTGTTTCCGTGACTTCCGTGCTTGGTGTTCCCGGATAGGAGGAAACCACCTTCACTCCCGATTCCCATGCCCCTCTTGCGAAGGCTTCATTTCCAAGCATTATTTTCTTTTCTGTTTTCTCTGCGCTCATCTTCCTGTTTCTCTTGCCTTTACATGTATTACTTTATCTTTTCAATTTCTATGGGGATCACTCACATCTTTCCACGAGCTTTTCCCACTGCTCGTCAACGTATTTCTGAGTTTCCTCTATCATCCATTCGTTGCCTTTGCGGAACATGTGGCTGAACCGTCCCTGCTTTGAAAGAAAATCTTCTACGGGAAGCTTCTTTCTCGGCTCATAGGTAAGCCTCCACTCGCCTTCTTCGATCTCGTACATGGGCCACACGCATGTGTCCACCGCGAGTCTGCATATCTCAGCCAGATCCTCCGCCTCGTATCTCCATCCTCTGGGACAGGGAGCCAGCACATTCATAAAGCAGGGGCCTTCGGTGTATATTGCCTTCCTGGCTTTTTCGTGAAGATCCTTGAAGTCGCCCATGAAGGTGGTCTGAGCCACGTAGGGGATGTTGTGGGCAGCCATTATCTCCGTGAGATTCTTTTTGTGCTGCACCTTGCCGGGGATAACGCTTCCCGCCGGCGAGGTCGTGGCGTTTGCAAACTGGGGAGTTGAAGATGATCTCTGGATCCCCGTGTTCATGTACGCCTCGTTGTCGTAGCACACGTAGACCATGTCGTGGCCTCTTTCCATGGCTCCCGACAGGGATTGAAGACCTATGTCGTAGGTGCCTCCGTCGCCTCCAAAGGTAATGAACTTGAAAGTGTCCTTCACCTTACCCTTCTTTTTCAGCACATTGTATGCGGCTTCAACGCCGGACAAAGTCGCCCCTGCGTTTTCAAAAGCCGTGTGGATGTAGCTGTCGTAATAGGCTGTGTTTGGATAAATGAAACTGGATACCTCCAGGCAGCCCGTTGCATTTCCAACCACTGCTTTGTCGCCTTCTTCAAGAGCTCTAAGAACTCCTCTCACGGCCACACCTGCACCGCAGCCGGCGCAGAGTCTGTGTCCCCCGGCGAAACGTTCCGGTTTTTCCAGTTCTCTTTTCAGATTATATGCCATTGCTTTTCCTCTTGATTATTCACTCTTATGATCGAACCCGCCTTCTTCGTAGCGGGAGTCTCTAACTCCAATATATCTGTACACATCTCCCGGGTCGTTGTCCCTTGCGATGATGAACAGGTCCCCGTAGATCTCGTAAAAGTCTTCCACAGTAATGTCCCTTCCCCCAAGACCGTAGATGTAATTTATGGCGTATGGTCTTCCGGGAAGGTCATACAGTGCGCTGCGGGCTTCGTTGAAAAGAGGTCCGCCGCTGTTTGAAAAGCTCTCGGCCTTGTCCATGATCGCCACCGCCTTGACTCTGCACATTGCCTGTGCCAGAAGCTCTCTGGGGAAGGGTCTGAAGACTCTGAGCTTGATGAGACCCACTTTCTTTCCTTCCCTGCGCATGCGGTCAACGGCTTCCTTGCCCGTTCCCGCACTGGATCCTATGACCACTACAGCCACCTCGGCGTCATCCATGCGGTATTCTTCAAAGAACCCGTAGGATCTTCCCGTGAGCTTTTCATACTTCTCTGCGATATCCAGGATCACCGGCATTGCGTCCTTCATGGCCTGTGCCTGAGCCCTCTTTACTTCCATATAATATGGAGAGGTTCCGTAGGGGCCCACCGCAAGGGGTTCTTTACTGTTGAGGAGATAGGTCTCCGGTTCGTACTCACCGACGAATTCCTTGACCTTTTCATCCTCCAGCAGCTGGATATTTGAAACTCCGTGGCTGGTTATGAATCCGTCCTGACACACCATTATGGGAAGGCGGGTCGCCTCGGTAATAAGCACAGCCTGGATGAAATTATCGTATACTTCCTGATTGTTTTCCGCGTAGATCTGCATCCATCCCGAATCTCTGGCACCCATTGAATCGGAATGATCGTTGCCTATATTTATGGGTCCGGTCAGAGCTCTGTTTGCAACGACCATGGTTATAGGCAGTCTGGATGAGGATGCAACATAAAGGAGCTCCCACATCAGCGCAAGGCCTGCCGATGATGTGGCCGTTACACATCTGGCCCCTGCCGCGGATGCGCCTATGCAAACGGACATGGCACTGTGCTCTGATTCCACGGGCACAAACTGGGTGTCCACCTGGCCGTTGGCCATAAATCTTGAAAAATATTCGGGTATTTCAGTTGAAGGGGTTATGGGGAATGCGCCC
>CADBRY010000033.1 GCA_902797195.1 uncultured Eubacteriales bacterium | reverse complement strand
ACGATTTTTTTGCCCCGGTCTCTTCTGGCATCGGCTCTCGTGACCACTGCCGCTATGATGTGCCCCGCCTCATGTATCCTTTCAAGGGCGGGCACCGCAAAGTCCGGAGTCCCCATGTAAACTACTTTCATTGTCATTGGTCATTCCTTTCATCCGGTGAGGGCTCTTCCGGTCTGAACATCTGCTCCGCTTTGTCCCTGTAGAGTATCCCGTCCAGATGATCGTACTCGTGGCACATGACTCTGGCATGGAAGCCCTCGAAGGTGTGCTCCTGGGGGTTCCCGTCCCTGTCCAATCCTCTGATGGTGATTTTAGTGGGTCTGACCACTTTGCCCGCCAGCTCGGGAACGCTGAGGCAGGCTTCTTCACCCTCTTCTTCACCTTCAGATGCCACGATTTCCGGGTTTACGAAATAATATATTTCGTCCACTTCCGGTTCTGCCACGAACATACGTCTCATAATGCCTACCTGAGGCGCCGCAAGGCCTACACCCTGGGCATCCCGCATGGTATCCACCATGTCGTCCAGTATCATTCTTATTCTGTCCGTCACCTCATCCACAGGTCTGCATACTTTACGGAGGATCGGGTCCCCCTCTATTACGATATTTCTCAATGCCATCTCTTCTATTGTCCTTTCCTGCCCTCAGGCAAAACTGTATGGGTTGATGTCCACTACCGAGACCCAGGGAGCTCTTGCCTTTGCATCCTGCTCCTTGAGTTCTCTGAATATATCCGCATATCTGCGTCTGCTGCCCGGTCCGCACCGCATGACCAGAGAGTATCTGTAAACATCCCTTATCTTGCTCATATACGCTTCCTGGGGCTTGAATACGTCCTTGCGTTCATCGGGAGAGAGCCTGCTGCATACGCCGTCGTACCACTTCACTGCCCCGGCTCTGGCTCCATCCTGATCCTTGGATGTGAAAAGTATCTGTATCATATCGCTGAAGGGAGGATAGCGCATCACCTGTCTGAAGCCGGCCTCTTCCTTAAAGAAGCCTTCGTAGTCCTGGGCTGCGGCGTGTTTTACCGCGTAATGCTCCGGAGAATAGGTCTGGATCACCACTTCCCCAACTTCCTCTCCCCGGCCGGCTCTACCCGCCGCCTGGGTTATCAGCTGGAAAGTCCTCTCGGAGGACCTGTAATCGGGTATGTTCAGCATAACGTCGGCGGATATTATCCCAACCAGGCCAACATTTCTGAAATCCAGCCCCTTGGCGATGATCTGGGTGCCCACCAGTATACTGGTCTCACCCTTTTCAAAAGCTTTGAGCCTTCGCCGCAGCTCTCCCTTTTTCTTGACGGAATCAAGGTCTATCCTGTCTGTTTTGTATTCCGGGAAAATCTCCGATATTGTCTCCTCCACCTTTTCCGTTCCGCTGCCGAAGTGGCGTATATACCTGCTTCCGCACTCGGGACAGGTCTTGGGGGCGGCTTCCTCGTGACCGCAGTAGTGGCACATAAGTCTGCCCCTGCTGCTGTGGTATGTGAGGGAAAGCCCGCAGATGGGGCATTTTGCCACATATCCGCATTCCCTGCAGGATACGAAGGTTGAATATCCTCTCCTGTTAAGGAAAAGCAACACCTGCTTGTCAGCGGACAGACATTCCTTCATGCTGTCGTGGAGTTTATTGCTGAGAACGGTCCTGTTTCCATCTCTCAGTTCCTCCCGCATATCCACTATCTCCACGTTGGGCAGAGGGGTCTCGTTATATCTCTTGTTCATTTTCAAGACCTTGTATATTCCCTGTCCCCCTCTGTAGTAGGTGGATATGGAAGGTGTTGCGCTTCCAAGAATCAGGACCGAGGAATTGTCATCATCGGCCCCACGCTTGATCGCGACTTCTATGGCGTCATACTTCGGTGTATAGTCGGATTTATACGTGCTCTCGTGTTCCTCGTCTATGACTATAAGTCCTATATTTTCAAGGGGTGCGAAGATCGCGGATCTTGCCCCTATCACTATGTCAACTTCGCCGGATCTTATCTTCTGCCACTGTTCGTGTCTTTGGGCCAAGGTCATCCGTGAATGTAGGACCGCGATCCTGTCCGAACCGAATACTCCCTGAAACCTTGCGATTATCTGGGGCGTAAGGGAGATCTCCGGTACGAGAATGATCACCGTCCTGCCCTTTTGGACCACCTTTCGGGCCGCTCTTATATATACTTCCGTTTTGCCGCTTCCCGTGACCCCGTGTATTAGAAATCTGGAATGGACGCCCTCTTCTATCGCGGCGTTTATCTGATCCAGAGCCTTCTTCTGCTCATCCGTCAGCTCCGATGTGACAGGTTCTTCCTCATCATGATCCATATCGGGCCTGACAGTCCTCCTGGGCTTATTGCCAACGGGTGTAAAACATCCTATGGCGTCTATATATCTGCATACGTACCGCTGCCTCATCCACTCCACGGTGCGCATCATCTCTTCGTTCAGACAGATATCTTCGTCTATGCCTGAAATGCTGCGGATCCTGCCTTTTAGGCCTTCCGGGGCTTCATCCATGAGGGATATTACATAGCCATCTCTGTCATTTTTGCTTCTTGCAAAGGGTACGTTGACTTTGCACCCCACCCTTACATCCATATCATCATCAAAGGCGTAGGTGTAGGGAACGTCGGTGCTGTTTGATTTATTGTCGATTATAACGTTTGCGTACTTCATTGATCACCGGAGCATTAATGTCTCCCCTTAAAGGAGGAAGATATCGTTCTTTTCGCAGATGCTGATCATGTCTTCGGGCCAGATGGAAGCCTGGACCTCTCCGATATGGGCTTTTCTAAGGAAGTACATGCAGAGTCTACTCTGTCCTATTCCGCCGCCGATGGAGCAGGGAAGCTCACCATTGAGTATCATGCGGTGAAAGTCCATGCTTCGTCTGTCGTCTGCGCCGGCAAGCTTAAGCTGCCTGTCCATGGCCTCGGCGTCAACTCTGATACCCATGGAGGATATTTCAAAGGCCCTCTCAAGAGTATCGTTCCAGAAGATTATATCTCCATTAAGTTCCCAGTCGTCGTAGTCCGGAGCTCTGCCGTCGTGTTTTTCTCCTGACTTCAGAGTGCCGCCTATTTTTTCTATGAATACGGCTCTCTCTTCTTTGGCGATGGCATCCTCCCTTTCCTTTGGAGTCAAATCAGGATAACGGTCTTCAAGTTCCTGAGATGTTATAAAGAAAATCTCATTGGGCATGTCCGTCTTAAGCTCGTTATAATGCCTGTTTACAAAGTCGTTAAGGTTCTTCAGGGCGTTGTAAAGGGT
>CADBRY010000032.1 GCA_902797195.1 uncultured Eubacteriales bacterium | reverse complement strand
CGTCAGGACCCGCCAGTTTTTTGAAGACTTCAGTCAGACTCTCAACGAGCTGGACCAGAAGAAAAACAAGTACACGATCCTGTATCTCGAGGCATCGGACCAGGTCCTGCTGAGAAGGTACAACGAAACCCGCAGAGCACATCCTCTGGCAGAAGGCGGATCGGTCAAGACGGGTCTTGCAAGAGAGAAAAAAATGCTGAGCTCCATAAGAGGAGTGGCGGATCACATAATAGATACATCCAACATGAAGACGGCGCAGCTGTGGGAAGAACTGAGAGACATACTCATTTCCGAAGTGAGCGAGAAGGCATTTTCCATCAACATCACATCCTTTGGATTCAAATATGGAACGCCCATGTCAACGGATATGATATTCGATGCCAGATTCATTCCCAATCCCTACTATGTTCAGTCCCTTAGAAAACTTACGGGGAACAACAAGAAGGTGAGCAATTACGTTCTGAAACACGAGATCGCCCAGGAGTTTCTGGACAAGGCTATAGAGATGATAGACCTTTTGGTACCTCATTATATGAGGGAAGGTAAATACAGTTTAAGCATAGGTGTAGGGTGCACGGGAGGACATCATCGATCGGTTGCCATAGCCAACGAGCTTCACAGAAGACTGAAAAAAAGCGGGCATCGTGTGGTGATCGAGCACCGGGACCTGTAGGTTATTTGATTTTAGAGAGGAGACATCAACCATGGAAAAACTGATCATCGCAGCATGCATTTGCGGAGCGGAGGTAACAAAGGAGCATAATCCGGCGGTCCCCTATACCGTTGAAGAAATCGTACGGGAAGCCAAATCGGCATACGATGCGGGCGCTGCCGTCATCCATCTTCACGTGAGGGAGGACGATGGAACACCTACTCAGAGCCACGAAAGATTTCAGGAGTGCATGGACGCCATATACAAGGAATGCCCCGACGTCATAATTCAGCCATCCACCGGAGGCGCCGTTGGAATGACCGATGAAGAGAGACTGGATTCCACAAACGTAACTCCTACTCCCGAGTTCGTTACTTTGGACTGCGGAACATGCAACTTCGGCGGCGACGAGATCTTCGTGAACACAGATAATACCATAATCAATTTTGCAAAGACAATGCAGGAAAAGGGAATGAAGCCGGAGCTGGAGTGCTTCGACAAAGGAATGCTGGACATCGTCCTTAAGACGGCGGGCAGAAAGGGTTATCTCGATATGCCCATGCACTTTGACTTCGTTCTCGGAGTCCAGATGGCGGCTACGGTAAGAGACCTGTCCTTCTGCGTGGAATCCGTACCTCCGGGATGCACCTGGACGGGATGCGCCATCGGAAGAGATGCCTTCAAGATCGCGGCGGCATCCATCATTATGGGCGGACACTGCCGTATCGGATTTGAAGACAATCTCTACATGGAAAAGGGCGTTCTCGCAAAGAGCAACGGAGAGATGGTCGCAAGAGTCGTGGAGATAGCAAAACTTCTCGGCCGTGAAGTGGCAACTCCCGACGAAGCCAGAGAGATCCTGAGCATACCTCCCAGGAAATGAGTTTTGTATCCGAAACAAAAAATGAATTAGCCAGGATCCGCACGGAAAAAGAGTGCTGCAAAATCGCAGAGATCGCAGGGTTCATAAGATTCAGCGGGAGCATTTTCTTCATGGGCGGGGAGAAGTACCGCATCGTCATGAAGACGCCGAATCTGGCTGTGGTGAGGCATTACAAAAGCCTCATTAACGACTACTTTCGAGTGGATCCTGAGATCGGAGCCGTCACTGGCACCTCCTTTGGAAAGGGCAAGATGTACACCCTTACTCTGGGGCCTGAGACCCTCAGCGAAATGATCCTCAGGGAAGTGGGCATCCTCATGGCAAGAGCCGGAAGGAACAGCATCACCGACGGCATATACGATGAACTTCTTAGAACCAAGTGCTGCCGCAGGTCCTACCTGCGGGGCGCTTTTTTGGCGTCGGGAACCATAAGCAATCCCGAGAAGAGCCACCACTTTGAGATAACAACCACCTCCCAGGCCACCGCAAGAGATCTCAGGCGGCTTATGAACACCTTTGAGGACATAAGCGCCAGGATCGTGGAGAGGAAAAACCGCTACGGTGTTTATGTAAAGGCAAGGGAACAGGTGGCTGACATGCTGGGGATAATGGGAGCAAGCAGTCAGTACTTTGAATATCAGGATGCCATGATCAAAAAAGATATGATCACCCACGCCCACAGGGCAGAAAATCTTGATAACGCAAATATAGACAAAGCTCTTCAGGCAGCCCAGCAGCAGGTGGAATGGATAAAGCGCATAGAGGAGTCAGCGGGACTGAGCAGCCTTAGCCCCAAACTCCAGGAGGCGGCTCAGATGAGACTGGAGCATCCCGATGCGGGACTGGAAGAGCTGGGACAGATGTTCAATCCGCCCCTGTCAAAGTCGGGTATCAACAACAGACTTCGCAGACTTGAACAGATCGCAAGAGGACTATGAAAAAGGACGACATAGTAAAACTGACAATTGAAGATATGAGCGTGGAAGGCCAGGGCATAGGCAGAAGCGAAGGTATGGTGGTCTTCACGGAAGGTGGGATCCCGGGAGATAAGGTCAGTGCCAGGCTGACAAAAGTAAAGAAGAATTTTGCCTTTGCCCGGGTGGAGGAGATCCTTGAAGAGTCCCCTTTGCGTAACGAAGAATTCGACTGTCCGTATCACGAGATGGGATGCGGAGGTTGCCCCATGGGCAAACTGGATTACAGTGCCCAGCTAAGGATCAAAGAAAAACAGATCAAAAACAGACTGGAAAAAATCGCAGGACTTATAGAGCCTGTGATCCACCCTATAATCGGAATGGAAGATGAGGACAACCTGGACCAGGGCAGCTGGAGATACAGAAACAAAGCCGTTTTTCCCGTAAGCACCGGGGGCATAATAACCAAAAAGGGCGGGATCGTGGAAGCCCTTTCGGAGCCTGCCGTGGGCTTTTATCGTGCACGTTCCCATGAGGTGCTGGACTGCGGAGATTGCTATCTTCAGTCCATGGCGGCAGTGGCGGCGGCGGACGCTCTCAGGCGGTTCATGTATGAGGACAATATCACAGGTTACGATCCCAAATGGGGAAAGGGACTCCTTCGGCAAATGACGGTCAAGACTGCTTTTGCAACCGGTGAAGTTATGGTGGTTCTGTCCATAAACGGCAACGGGATCCCCGGAGCGCAGAAGCTTGTTGCAATGCTTGATGAGGCAATATCCCAGGTGGATCACAGTCTGGAAAGCGTGGTCCTTAACATTCAAAAAGACACCGGGGAGAAAAAGTCAAAAGGAAGCTTAAAAGACAGCTATGTGACCATCGCCGGAAAGCCGGTGATAAATGACAGGCTGGGTGATCTTGAATTTGAGATCTCACCCGCAAGTTTTTATCAGGTGAATCCTGTTCAGATGAAGCGGCTCTACAACAAGGTGAGAGAGTACGTGGAGAGAAGCTCGGGGGATAAGAAACCGGTGCTCCTCGATCTATACTGCGGAATAGGAAGCATAGGACTGTACTGCGCCCATATGGCGGAAATGGTCGTAGGAGTGGAGTCCGTCAAGGACGCGGTCACCGATGCCAATCGCAATTCCGTGATCAATCATATAGTCAACACAAGATATCTGTGTGGTCGGGCGGAGGAAATACTGCCTGATGCCGTCGCAGGAAAAGAATCCATAGATCCTGAGATAAGGCAGTGGATAAGAAAGGCTGATGTTGCGATACTTGATCCTCCCAGATCGGGGTGCGGAGAAAAGCTGCTGGATGCGGTTGCCTTTGCAAAGATCCCAAACATCATATATGTGTCCTGCGACCCGGCGACACTCGCCAGGGACATCAGGATCCTTACGGAACGGGGATACCGTTTCGTCGAAGCAACGCCTGTGGACATGTTCCCAAACACCCTGCATGTTGAAGCCGTAACCCTGCTGTCGCGAGGGAAGTGAAGCGAGAGCAGCGGTACGCCTCATGCCACAGCGGTCGAAATCTCCGAT
>CADBRY010000031.1 GCA_902797195.1 uncultured Eubacteriales bacterium | reverse complement strand
TAAGATGGGCGTTGAGCTTAAGCTTTATATATGATTCAAGAAATCTGCATACGGCCATCGTCGTAAGGACTACTCCCGCGGTCACAAAGTGGAGTATGGCAACAGCCAGTATGGTCCCTATCGCCGCAAGAAGATTTTTCTCGGGTCTCCTTCGGGCGATGGATCTGTAGGCATCAACAAAGCATCTGTTGTTGACGATTATAAGCAGCACAAGGAACACCGCCTGGACGACCTTCTTGATTCCCGGCTCCACATCAATCAATCCAAAAGATGCTACCTGGGCGATCAGGAAGATCAAAGACAATGTCATTCTTTTTTTCAGGTCCGACTCCTTGGCTTCGTTCTCGTTTCTCGAGATAGCCTCCAGGTAGTTCCTGAATCTGCTGTCGTTTTTTTCTCCTTCGCTAACGCTCATGTTCCTTTACTTTCTTCTGTGTTTTCTGCGGCGCCTTCCGTAACAATCGTCGCATATCCCGTATGACCAGGTTGCGGGAAGGGGTTTTCCGCAAATCCTGCAGCGCTTGTAAAACTTCCTTTTATCTGTAAGCAGCAGCTTGTTTATCTTCTCGCAAAGCTCCAGCTTCTCGTCCATTCGCGGATCTTCAACGCCTATTCTTCTCAGCAGCTGGTGGCGCACATCCAGCGCCTTGTACTGCAGCTCGCATCCCTCAAGATCGTCGGTCTCAAAATCAGGCACTTCCGGCTCCACGCCTACGCTTATGGCGATGCAGCATTCAAGCCAGTATATAACCAGTCTTTCGTTCTTTATGTCCACGGGACAGGTTATAAGTTCGTAGAGAAGTTGCCTTTCCATGTGCCTTGCCAACCTGTCCCCCAGCTCGCTGTAGAGAAAGATGGCCTCGCTCATGTCTTCCCGGGAAAAGCCGGGTATGAAGGGAAGGGCCTGCCACTCCTGAAAAAGTTTTCTGAAGGAATACCCCGAGTCGATGACCTCCTTTGGGAAGGGGATGGTCACGGTCTCAAGGGGAAGTCCCTGGTGGGTTATGGCATCCTCCACAAGCTCCACCTCCGATACGGTAAGAACCTCGCCCTTATCGTAGATCCCGTATCGTCCGGCCCGGTCTGCGATCTGCCTTATCTCGTCACCGTTCAGAATCCTGTCGTCCTCCCCGTCGAACTTTGTTATCTCTCTGAATATTATACGCCTTATGGGCAAAGAAATCCCCATCCCAATTGCATCCGTGGATACGACCACGGTGCTGTCGCCATTTGCGAACTTCCTCACCTCTTCTCTCCGGGATGCGGGAGGAAGGGCTCCGTAGATCACGCTGGTCTTCTTGCCCAGCTGCTGAAGTTCCGCCGCCGTTGCCAGCACGGCTCTTCGGGAAAATACGATCACCGCATCCCCGTCCCGGACTTCTTTCATGCTGTCGATCTTTCCGGCAAAGGTAAGGGGAGCGAGCCTCTCGTGTCTGTGGATCTCGTATACCGCTTCAAAACTTTTCAGGATCCTGACTATGAGATTTTCAGCTTCGGGGGAAAGGCAAATGTGCACCTCCGCCGCATCCACGAGAAATATTGCCTTTGTCCACGCGCCTCCCCGGTGAGGGTCTGATATCATCTGAGCCTCGTCTATCACCGCCACGTCGTAGCGCTTTCTGAAGTCGCAAAGCTCGATGGTGGACGCGGTCAGATCCGCACCCGGAACCCTGATGAATTCCTCCCCCGTGAGAAGCTCGCAGAGAGCCCCGTAGGAGTTCAAAGTATCGTACATCTCAAGAGCCAGAAGCCTCAGAGGCCCCAGATACACACCGGTCTTCGCCTGCCTCAGAGCCTGTATGGCATCGTAGGTCTTGCCGGAATTTGTGGGACCTATGTGGAGGATGAACTTCCTGTCAAGGCGCTTTGCCTTCTCGATATATTCGCTGATGTCGTACTGCTTAAGGAGCGCGACGATCTCTCTCTTTTTCTTGAGCGCGGCTTCCCGTCTTTTTCTTGGGGGTCTCCTCTTTTTCATACCGCTTCAGCCACCCCCTCTATGATGTTGTTCAGCCACTTTTTGCTGAGATATCTCTTCGTAAGAACGACGCCTTTTACCACGCTCTCGAACCTGACCGCCAGGACCGCCAGATATACGGGCCAGCCTAATGCAAGTGATGTTATAAAGGCAACGGGCACTCCTATGAGCCAGACTGTGGACACTTCGCAGATCATGGCAAACCTGGTATCTCCGCCGCACCTGAGACAGCCTGTCACCTGAAGTCCGTTGTAGACATCGAGAAACATAGTTGCCCCGTAGACCATGAGTATCCTCCAGGCATCCATCTGACCTTCGGCGGTAAAATCGAAGAGGCTGAGTATGGGTTTTCCAAAGAGCATGGTCAGCCCTCCAAGTACCAATCCGATTATCACTCCCATTTTCACGAGTATCTTCGACATCTGCCAGGCTTCCTCAAGCTTTCCTTCTCCCAGTTTCTGTCCAACCAGTATGAGCACCGCATCTCCGATGCTGAAGGCTGCCATGGAAAAAAGGCTGTTTATGGTATTGCATGCCTGCACGGCGGCTCCCGCCGATATGCTTATTCTCGCAAAGGCCGCAATGTACAGGGCCGTTCCCATGCCCCACATGGTTTCGTTGATGGTCGTTGGCAGAGAATTCCTGAATATCCTTCCCGCCAGATCACGGTTGAAACTGAAGAATTCTTTTGGGTGTCCTGCGATGATGTTTTTTCTCACAAAGACCAGATACAGGATTATGCAAAGCTCAACGATTCTCGATATGACCGTGGCCAGAGCCGCGCCTGCCACTCCCATCGCCGGAGCTCCCAATGCTCCGTAGATAAGCACATAGTTCAAAAAGGTGTTCAGCCCTAGGCCAGCAACGCTTGCTATCAAAGGCTGGACTGTCTGCTGGGTGGCCCGCAGGGCGACGGTAAGGCTCTGGGTCACAGGAACGAGGAGGAAGGTGAACGCACCCGTCCTTACGTAAATCACGCCTGTGTCTATTACTTCCGGAAACCTTGTGAATATCCTGAGGATGTACTGGGGAAAAAGCTCAGCCGCAAGGAAGAAAACCATCCCCATGGCGAAGGTCACCCCAAGGGTGAAACCGGTAGTCCTTCGTATGTTCCCAAAATCTCTGACTCCGTAAAACTGGGATACGAAGGTGGCTCCTCCGCTTGCAAAGCCAAAGACGAACATCCAGAACACGAAAAAAATCTGGACAGAAACGCCCACCGCATTCAGGGGGAGTTCTCCCAGATGTCCTATCATAAGGTTATCTACGAGATTCAGGCTTGATCCGATAAGACTCTGAAGGGCGATTGGCGCGGCAACTACAGCTACCGTTCTTATAAAGCTTCGAAGCTGCAGATCACTTTGCCTTTCTATTCTTTCTTCCTTTACCTTTCCCATCTCCAAGATCTTCTCTCAATATCCGTACGCCTCTGAGGCTGATATTGTTTTTACCCGTATCCGTAAGTATTACTCCTATTATCATTGCCACCACAGCCAAAAGGCCAAGGCACTCCACCCTGAGCCCTCTGCTGTACAGGACCGCCACAACGCCCATGATCCCGCTTACGCTGTACATGAGAAGCACCGCTCTCCTCTGGCCGAATCCCGCCTTCATTATCTTATGGTGGAGATGCTCCTTATCGGCGGTGCCTATGGACTGGTGCCTGCTGGTCCTCCTTATTATGGCCATCACCGTATCAAAAATGGGAAGCCCGAGTACCAGGGCAGGCATGAGCACGACCATTATGGTTGCACTTTTCACCGTTCCCGCAACGGAGAATGCCGCTATGGCAAAACCCAGGAGCTGAGATCCGGAATCCCCCATGAATATCTTGGCCGGGTGGAAGTTAAAGGGCAGGAATCCAGAGGCCGATCCTGCAACTGCCATCATTACCATCGTGGGCACAACATACCCGTGGATATATGCAACGTATGCTATGCAGAGAGCCGAGATCGCCGAGATCCCCGCCGCAAGTCCGTCAAGTCCGTCTATGAGGTTTACCGAGTTGGTTATGGCCACCAGCCACAACACGGTGACTATATAGTCGATGGCCCCTGCGAACATGAAGGTGTCCGTGTCTATAAAGTAGTCTATCAGGGTGATCCTCACGAATGTGATTCGTACGCCCAGTGCAAAGACAACGGATGCCGTTAGGAGCTGTCCCGCGAATTTGATAATGGGTTTGAGAGTTTTGATATCGTCTATGAGGCCCAGCACGAACATCATCGTGCATCCCAGCATAATAACACTGACCCCCCGAACCTGACTTGCATATATGGCCAGGGAGATCATCATACCCAAATATATCGCCGCTCCGCCAAGCCTTGGCATGGGCTTTTTGTGTACCCTGCGACTGTCCTTTGGAATATCCATCACGCCTACCTTAGGCGCAAGCCAAATGGCGAATGGCGTCGCAAAAGCAGCTATAAGGGCAGCGACCACAAATGGTCCCCACACTATTGCGCTGGTTGCTGTCAATCCTTTTCTCCTAACATGACGATCTTAAGACCGGCTTCTTTGAGGATCTCCACAGACAGTTCGTCGGGATATCCTTCTCTTACGACGATTCTTTCTATTCCTGCGTTTATTATCATCTTGGCGCATATCACACATGGCTGATGGGTTATGTATATGGTGGCGCCCTCTATGCTCTGTCCCAGCGTCGCCGCCTGTATGATCGCGTTCTGCTCTGCGTGGAGAGCTCTGCACATTTCGTGCCTCTCACCTGATGGTATTCCCAGCTGTTCTCTCAGGCATCCGCCTTCACGCTCTCCGCAGTGCTCAAGTCCTCTTGGTGCACCGTTGTATCCCGTGGCGACCACATGTCTGTCCTTTACGATAACGGCACCCACCTGCCTTCTCAGACACGTGGATCTCTTCGCTGTAAGAACAGCAAAGTTCATAAAGTATTCATCCCAATTAGGTCTCTTGTCCATCCCTTTCTCCGTTCGATTCATTTTTTAATTAACTTTGGTTGGCGGCTGCCGGCATTACGCTGGCGACCGCCGGCACTACGTTTCCTGACTGTCGATCAGTAGTAAACTTCCTTAAGGTACAGTCCATAGGGCGGCGCGGTGTGCCCTGCCGCTGCCCTATCCTTTGCCTCTATTATTTTCTTTATCTCGTCTGGGCGTCTCTTGCCCAGACCCACTTCCACCAGGGTTCCGGTTATTATCCTCACCATGTTGTAAAGGAATCCGTCACCGCTGATCTCAAGGACGATCTCGTCATCTCTCCCACCCGCCGGGGCGGTTGGTTTTCTCTCCGCCGCCGGGGCGTTTATTTCTCCGCCGGCCGCCATCACCTTCGCCTGGAAGATGGTTCTGACCGTAGACTCTCTTGGAGTCCCGCCGGCCGCCTCGAAGCTCTTGAAGTCCTGCGTCCCTTTGAGCAGACCCGCCGCCTCATTCATGGCGTCGACATCCAGGATGCAGGGCTTGCCATCATTTACATGGTAGACATAGTTTCTCCTGAAAATATCTATCTCACCGCAGCTGATGCGATAAATGTATTTCTTGCCTTTGCAGTCAAAGCGTGCGTGAAATCCCTCCGGGACTTCCTCCGCTTTTATTATGCGAACGGGCGACAGTGCGAAACCGCCTTCCTCGCAACCGCAAAGGGCATTGTTCATGACTCTTGCAAGCCGCTCCGTGGGTATACCCAGATCCGCATCAAAACTCGCCCGCTGACCAAGTGCGTGAACGCCTGCATCGGTACGGCTGGTTCCGTTGAGCTTTATATCTCTGTTAAACAGTCTCGAAAAGGTCGTCTCAAGGTGCCCCTGGACCGTCTTCTCCGATGGCTGTCTTTGCCATCCGTGGAAGCCCGAACCGTCGTATGCAATTGTCAGCAGGTAGTTACTCATAGTTATAGTTAGTATACTATAAACCCTCTGAGCGGTAAACCACTCTATGCGTCAGGATCACAGAGTGTGAAAACTGCTTTTGCGACTCTTGGCGAGGTGGGCGGCTCACTCATCCAAGCCCTTGTCATCGGCCTGTTCAGGCGGTTTTGTGTAATAATTGGCCCAGATACTTTATATTTTCAAAAAAGCTCTCTTCTGGCGCGTTTCTTAGGTTTTATGTAAACTTCTTTTGAATGGAAAGGCAACGCAAGCCTTGAAATTACACAAACACAAACATATTACACAAACCTTTTTCACAAACGAGCCAATAGAAGAAGTAAATGCAAGTAAAGGGTTTCACAGGTAGAAGGGCCAGATTATGAAGATGTAGATTACTCCCGCGGCGCAAAGCCAGGGGCCAAGGGGCTTCATGTCACCTTTTCGATATTTCCCGGTTGCAAGGCCGATCGCGGCCTGGACTCCGCTGGCAAGACAGCCCGCGCATAGAACGAAGATCATGCCTCTCAAGCCGAGGCACATGCCAATGGCTGTGCACAGTTTCACGTCCCCCATGCCCATCACTTCTTTTTTTGTGGTGATCCTGCCGATGACGGCTGTCAGCAGCATTACGCCGCCTCCAAGAGTCAGGCCGCCCAAGGGCTGGATGAGTCCCTGATGGAAAGGCAAGAAACCCAGGGATGAGATTGCGAGCATTATGACGAACTGGTCGGGGACTATCATGTATTTATGGTCCGCGATCCCTATTATCACCATGGCAAGGCAGGCAATGATTCCCGCCAGCATCAGCTGGCTCTGGCTGATGATCTGGACCAGATCCCCGGGCAGGCCTTCAAATCCTCGCGGGGGATGTTCTATCTTTGTGAAAACCAGGCGTATGGCGATGCATGCAAAGAGTCCCGCGTACACCCATCTCCAGGGCCAGCCTTTGAGCCTCTGTATCTGGGGGTCCTTCAGCTCATCCGAGGGCTCCTGGTCGTAGTCGCACAACCACTTTGCAGGCATGTGGTTAAAAAAATAGACAGCCGCCAGCCCGGCCAAAAGGCCAAGGACTGCGGCTGCAATTGTCTTTACGTATATGATAGTCATATCATATGTTTACCATATTTTACCATTAGTGTCAAGGCGGGATCTTCTGGCTCTCCTTTGATCAGCCCCAGAGTTCTTCATCTGAGGGCACAGGGTTATCGGGCATGAATCGGGCGATTCTCGATACATTCATAAGATGAGTATAGTTCAGATTCTCGGATATGCTGTTGTGTCCCCAGCTTCCGCACCCAAGAGTATTGGTGGGATTGAGGCCGTTGAAGTAGCTTCCACCTGCGCTGTTAGCACTGCACTGATTGATAACGAATCTGGATACGCAAAGGGATTCAGCCACCTTTGCCGTATGTTCTTCTGAATTTGTATGGAAGGAAACGCTGTGTCCCTTTCCGTCCTTTTCAAGGTTTTCTGCCGCGATGTTGATAGCCTCGTCCAGATCGTCATAAGGATAGGCTGCAATAACGGGAGCCATTTTTTCTCCGCCCAGAGCATCGGTAAGCCCGGTACCTTCTGCCACGACAACTATTGCCTTTGTATCTTCAGGAATCTCAATGCCTGCAAGCTCTGCGACTTTCTGACAGGACTGTCCTACCGAGTGGCGGTTGGGCTTTCCATCTTCAAAGAGAGCTCCTCTTACTTTTTCCAGCTCTTCCTTGTCGCTTATTACATAGGCTCCGTTGTTGCGGAACTCTTCCATAACGTCATCAAAATCTCCTCTGGGGCAGATAACGCTCTGCTCAGCGGAACAGATGATTCCGTAGTCGTAGGCTCTTCCCTTGATGATCTTTGGAACTGCCTCTTTGTAGTCGTATCCTTCGTCTATGATGCACTGAACATTGCCTGCGCCGACTCCAAGTGCCGGACGTCCGGAGCTGTATGCGGCGTTTACCATTCCCGCTCCGCCTGTTGCAACGACAACGTCGGCCATGGAGATCAGGTTCCTTGTATTCTCTCTGGAGTGCTCGCCGATTATCTGGATAAGGTTCTCGGGCATTCCCAGTTTTGCCAGCTCTGCATTCATCATCTCAACAGTCTTGGTGCTGCACTTGATAGATTTGTGGTGTGGTGTGATGATGATCGCGTTGCCGCACTTGAGAGCAAACATGGAGTTGCTCATGGGCGTTACTATGGGATTTGTGCAGGGAGTTATGGCAGCTACGACTCCAACGGGTTTTGCAACTGTTGTGATTCCTGTGGCTTCATCTGTCTCAAGGATGCCCCTTGACTTCTTTCCTCTGAGATTGTTCCAGACAATGCCCGCCTTCTGCTTGTTCTTGGCGAACTTGTCTTCAACATTTCCCATGCCTGTCTCTTCTACAGCTATCTCAGCAAGGTACTGGGCGTTCTCGTAAACCACTCTGCCGATCGCCTGAACGGCCGAATCCACCTGCTCCTTGCTCATCTTCTCAAACTCCGCATGGGCCTAGCGTGCTCACTGAATATATCCGTCGATGCAAGCTCTGCTATCCTGTTCCATAACTTCCTCCATTGTCTTGTATCTAGTTGTGCTTCATATATTACTATTGCCGGGCAGGTTCCCGCCCTTTTGCCTGCTCATTATACCACTTGTATGGCGATAATCAAGCATGCAACTGACCGCAGGCCATTTGGATTTGTGCGCTGCGCGACAGTAAGGTGCCGCTTAGATTTGGTTAGTCTTATTTAAACTATGAACAAGTGGCTAAAATTCTTTCAAAATGTATATTTTTTTTGAGCAAAAAGCTCGATTTGCTGCCATATTTTTACATTTTGGAGATAAAATCGGCTATTTTGCCCTGTTTTGCTCCGTTATTTACATTTTTTGGAAGCAAAAATATGAATAATTGCTCTGAAATCTCGATTTGTTCATAGTTTTTTGCTGGCGAGGGCAAAAATTCATTTTTCAGGGATCCGCCGCTAGTGATCACAGTGTTTGGGAAGCTGGAATTGATGCGATGGTCTCCTTCAGCTCTTTAAAATCCGTGATGGTATTGACTTTCCTTCTTATCTCCGCGGCTCCGTGCATGCCCTTGATATACCATCCAACGTGCTTTCGCATTTCCCTGACCGCCGTGTACTCGTCCTTGAACTTTGCCACCAGATCCATATGCTTAAGAAGGGTCTGGATCCGTTCCTCATCGGACACCTTGCGAAATTCTTCATATAAAGGCAACGCATCCGCAGGGGTCATTCCGGAGTCTATCATCTCGATCAGTTTCACAGCCTCCGTGAATATCCAGGGATTGCCCAAGGCTCCCCTTGCTATCATGACACCGTCACAGCCGGTGTATTCCATCATTCTGATGGCGTCGGCTCCGGTCATAAC